>DASSHL010000211.1:0-7578 GCA_035692845.1 Gemmatimonadales bacterium | reverse complement strand
CCCGGTAGAAATCGGCGAGGAGCACCGCTGTCCGGGCATCGGTCACTGCTATCTTCGGCGTGTCCGCGCCGGTGCACTTGAACCCGGCGGACGCAAGCAACTGGGCCGAATCCCACCGGACGCCCTCATTGATGCCGCAGCCGGTCAACGGTCCCTGTGCCACCGCGTCGACGCAGTCGAATCCGCCGGATGCCGAGATGGAGGTCGGCGTCGGCAGCGTATTCGAGGCGGTGGAGATATCGAACGCGCCGCCGCCCGTCAGCCGCACCACACCAGTCGGAAAGCCAGCGGCCGTGCTGTTGAAGCCAAAGCCGGCACGAGCGTGCGGGAGTCCGCTCAACTCGCTCGACCGAAGCGCAACCCCGGAGCTGGCGTACGCCGGTCCGGTAGTATCCGAGCCGGCATGCGCCGGTGCGGTACTGTCCGAGCAGGCAAGGGCCAGTGGGAGGCCAAGTACAGCAAGGAGCAACAGCGACATGCGACGGGTCATGAGCGTCTCCACAGGAGTTGAAGTCACATCCGAGGGCACGGACAGTGCACAACTCCAATCTCCACAACACAACCGCCCGCCAATATCGGCGGGCGGAGTCAATCGTGACCGGGTTTCCAGCCGCCTGGTGTCGGCGGCTGGCTGACACGGCGCTAGCGAATCAGTCCGTGCAGGGCGGCATAGCGAACGAGGTCGGCATTGGATGTGGCGTTCATCTTCTCGAGAATCCTGGTTCGATAGGTGCTGACGGTCTTGGGACTGAGCTGCAGGGTCGAGGCGATTTCCTTGACTTGACGTCCGGAGCCAAGGAGACAGAGCACCTCGTATTCCCGATTGCTGAGCGCCTCGTGCTGGACCTCCCCCGCACCGACGGCCAGGTCCGCGGCAAGGCGTTCGGCCAGGCCCTGGCTCACGTACCGGTGGCCCCGATGGACCCGGCGGATTGCTTCAGTGAGTTCCTCCGGAGAGTGATCCTTGGTGAGGTAACCCGCGGCGCCGGCCCGCAGGGCCCGGACAGCGTACTGGTCTTCGGGATGAACGCTCAGCACCAGCACGGCCACCGTCGGGTGCTCGATCCTGAGGCGCTGCAGCAGCTCGAGGAAACCAGGTCCCGGCATGCTGACATCGAGGAGAATGATGTCCGCCGCGACACGCCGCAGTTGGGTGAGCAGTTCGTGGCCACTGGCGACTTCCGAGACTACCTCCAGGCCCGGGGCGTCTTCCACGATCCGGCGCAGCCCTTCACGCACGACGGGGTGGTCATCCGCGATCAGGAGGCGAATCATGGCTCGGTTTCCCGCGTGAAGGTCAGTGGCACGGTGACGGACAGCCGGGTGCCCTGGCCTGGAGCACGCCGGATGACCGCGTCCCCGCCACAGGCGATTGCCCGCTCCCGGATGCCCACCAGCCGCAGCAACGTCGGCGACTGCCGGTCCGCCTCGGCGATGCCAGCGCCGTTGTCCACGATCTCCAGATGCAGCAATCCATCATCCCCGCGGAGTGAAATATGCGTCGCTGAGGGGCCGCCCTGGCCTGGCAGGTTGGCGAGGGCCTCCTGCAGGATCCGGAACACAGTGGTGGCACTTCGCTGGTCCGGTTCGGCATCCACCGCCCGCACGTCGAGCTGTACCTCGATGCCGGTACTGCGCTCGAACTCAGCCGCCAGCCACTCAACCGCGGCAACCAGGCCGAGGTGGTCCAGCACACTGGGACGAAGCCTGGTGGCAATGCGTCGAACGGTGTTCATCGCGCCATCCGTGCGCTCGATCAGCGACTGGATACACGCTGCCTGCTGCGACTCGTGGGCGAGGTGCGCCCGGAGCCAGGATAAATCGATCTTGAGGCCAGTCAGGGTCTGCCCGAGTTCGTCATGCACGTCGCGAGCGATGGCGGTCCGTTCTTCCTCGCGGACGGCTTGCAGGCGCGCCGTCAGGTTCCGCAGCTCCTCGCGCGATCGTACCAGCTCATCTTCCGCCGCACGACGTGACGTAACGTCGCGCTGGATCCCGAAGTGGCCCACTACCCGCCCGGCGCGGTCGTACAGGCAGATGCGGTGGCCCTCGACGATAATGGAGCGTCCGTCCAGGGTGCGCTCGTTGGTTTCGACGTGCGCGCGCCCCGCGTCCAGCAGGTCTCGCCATCGCGCGCGCGCGCCCGCGAGATCGTGTGCGAGCAGGTCGGCCGGCGTGCGGCCGATGAGGTCGACCTCGCGGGCGCCGTACTGGGCCAGGAGCGCCGCGTTGACCCTGCTCACCCGCTCATGGGCAAAGACGTAATCAAGCGCTGCCTCCTTGTCCGTGCCCTCATCCCACATCAGCGGCGTGTCCAGCATCATGAAAAAGCAGCCGTCAAGCGACTGGGAAAAGAACAGCTCGAGCAGGTGCTGGCTTTCACGCAGCGCCTCCGCCGCCTTGCGCGCCTCGGTGACGTCCCGGAAGCTCCAAACCCGGCCGACGCTGCGGCCGGCGTGCCGCTGCGGCTGGGAATAGCGCTCGAATACACGGCCGTCCCGCAGGCGAATCTCGTCCGAGCCCGTGTCATCCGGATGGGCATACAGCTCGGCCACGCGCCGGAGGAATCCGGTCGGGTCGACCAGCTGGTGCAGCACGGCATTCAGCAGGTCGGCGTCCTGGCCGGAAAGCGAGGCGTCCTTGGGAATACGCCACATCGCGAGAAAGCGCTCGTTGAAGCTCAGCACCTTTCCGGCGAGATCGACGACAAGCAGCCCATCGGCCGTGGATGTGAGCGTCGCCTGGTGGAGGGAGAGCGCCCGTGAGTACTCCTCCGCGTCGAGGCGCTGCTGGGTGACGTCCCGCACGACGCAGTAGAATGCCGCGGGCGAGTTGGCCAGCGCAAACGGCGCAGCCGCCAGGCACACGGCGGCGCGGCCACGGTCGGGCCGCAAGCACCAAGCCTCAAGCTCGATCGCTTTGCCCCGACGCAGGCTGCTGAGGGCTGCGGCGACGTCGCCCGGATTCTCGGAGGTGGTGAAGAGCTCACCCAGCTCACGCCCGGGGGACCGGGCAGTTGATCCCAGGATATCCCAGAACGCCGGGGTGGCCTCGAGCACCCTGCCGGAAGCGTCGAGCAGCCCGAGGCCGGCAGGTGCCATATCCACAGTTTTCTCCGGCAGAGGCGCCCTTGCAGCGATGGCGGGTGAGTTCATGCGCGATCGTCGGTCACAGTACGTTCCGCCGAGACGACGGTCAACCAGAAGAAGCGGAAGTCGCAGGTAGGACATCGACCTACAGGCGTCACAAGCCGGGTAGGTGGCTGGATAACGCCCGAGCGAGCCTGCTGCCTGGGACGGGGCAACCATAGGACGGCGTCCGATGCTGGAGGGGATGCGACGCTGATCGCCAGGCGGCCAGCCGGCCGATGTTTTGGCGGTGCGGGACGGCCTAACGTTCTCACGTTCCTAGCACCACACACTTTCATTGAGGTCGTCCCATGCATCGACGCAGTAATGCCCTCGCCATCCGCCTCGAGGATGGAGCACGCGCGCTCGCCTCGTTCGCCACCACGCTGTCAGACCAGGATTGGCGCGCCGTGATCCCCGGCGACGGTCGAATGGTCGGCGTGGTGGTGCATCACGTCGCCACGATGTATCCCCTGGAGATCGAATTAGCCCAGCTGCTGGCCGGTGGACGGGCCATCATCGGGCTCACCTGGGATGCGGTCCACGAGATGAACGCCGAGCATGCGGCAGCGAACCACGCGGTCACAAAGGAAACCGCTCTGGAACTGCTCAACCGGAATGCATCGGCTGCGGCCGGCGCCATTCGGGCACTCAGCGATGAGCAACTCGATCAGGCCGCGCCTGTTTCACTCAATGCGGGTGCACCGCTTACCTGCCAGTTCATGCTGGAAGACCACGCGGTCCGGCATAGTTACTACCACCTTGCCGCCATCCGGGCGGCCGTGCAGCTGCAAGGCTCCAGCGTCCTGGCCATCTGACACGGCCGCGGGGTACTCCGGTCACGCGCCGAGCGCAGCGTGGAGTGGCACCCGCAGCGTTACGGAAGTGCCGCTTCCAGGCGCACCCGTGATACGGAGCACCCCGTCGCACGCCAGGGCGCGCTCGCGCATGCCGACGATCCCGAGTGAAGCCGTGCCGGGAAACTGGTCCGGTGGGAGGCCGACGCCATCATCTGCGACGACCAGGGTAAGGAGATCCGAGTCGTGCGTGAGGCCGATGCTCACGTGGGAGGCGTGCGCGTGCCGCGCCACGTTCGTCAGCGCCTCCTGCAGGATCCGGAAGGTGGAGCTCCCCAGTTGGTCGGAGACGACGGTGTCACCCATCGACAGCTTTGTGACGACCGTGATCCCGGTACGATTGGCGAACTCCTGCCCCTGCCATTCGACCGCCGCGGCCAGGCCAAGCTCATCGAGGACGCTGGGACGCAGTGAGGTGGCGATGCGGCGAACTGCGCCGAGCGTCTCCTCGATTCGCGTGATGACTGAGGCGCAGTGCGTCACCATCTCGTGCTCCGAGGGAAGGCGGTTCCTCATCCACGACACGTCGAGCTTGAGTCCCGTCAGCGCCTGGCCGAGCTCGTCGTGGATCTCCCGCGCGATGCTCGTCCGTTCCTCCTCACGAACGGCCTGCAAGCGGGACGCAAGCGCTCGCAGCTGCTGGCGGGACGCACGGATGTCCTCGGTAACTCGATGGCGGTCGGTGACATCTCGCTGGATCCCGAAATGCCCCGCGATGCGTCCGGCGCCGTCGTGGATCACGACGTAGTCCCCTTCGATGCGCATTGGGGTCCCGTCAGCCCGGCGTTCGTCGGTCTCGCTGTGTGAATACCCTCGGTCGAACAGCTCACGCCAACGCCACTTCGCATTGACGACGTCATGAGCAAAGAACTGCGCCGGAACCGTCCCGAGCAGCTGCTGCGGTTCCGTGACGTTGAATTGGGATAGTATGGCGGCGTTGACCTTCGTCATGTGCTGGTGCTCGAACACGTAGTCGAGCACCCGCGCCTTGTCGACGTGATCACCCCATTCCACCGGCTCGTCCAGCATCATGAAGAAGAAGCCGTCCGGCGAGTTGGAGAACAGCAGTTCCAGCAACCGCTCGTTTTCGATGCTGTCCGGAATGGACATGGCGCCTGGCGATCCGGGGGAACATCGAAGGTACGGACCCGGGGACGCGCCGCCAATAGCGCCGCCTGACAGGCGCTCCACCTGGCACCGTCAGGGAACCGGCACGGTGCCCTGACGGGATGCGGTCCGCTGTACCGCTCCTTCCGCGGGCCGCTGGTTACGGCCAAACGGAATGGTGCCCCCGGTTCGCGTGGCGGTCCAGGTCGCGGCTGAGCCAGGTCGAAGCCTCCAGGCCGGGTCGAATCCGGCCACCGCCGCGAGATCGGGAGTCGCAAGCGAGTAGCCTCCAGCCCGACCCGCGTACGCCTCGGTCATCGTGAGCTGGACGAGGATGGGCACGGCAGCCTGCTCAAACAGGACGGTGGTGGCCTGGTTGTATCCCGCCTGCTGCACGAACGTGACCCTGGGAAGCAGCGAGCTGCCGCTGACGGTCGCACCAACTGTTGGCGGCGCGAGCGGATCACCGAACGCCATGGTGCGATCCTCCGGCGTGCGGAAGTACATGTCGGTGGTGCGGTCGGTGCCAGCCGAGCTGGCGGTGGTCGAGAGGTGAAGCAGCTGCAGGTCCCCAGGCAGAAGCCGGCCGGCCGGCAGCGCGTAATACGGGCGGGTCATGGCGTCGGCGTGGTCGGCCAGGAGTGGCAGCGTCAGCCGACTGTTTGCCGTGTGAAGCTCCGTGAGACTGAGCACGTCATCGGTGCCGGCGCCCAGGATGGAAAGTGTCGCTGTCGCCGGGGCGAACAGCTCCATCGACGAAACATCGAAAGGGGGCAGCGCTGCCCCATCCGGAGCCTCGAGGTTGCGCCGGAGGATGAAGCCATTCACTAGCGGTCCGTTGGCGTCGTCAACCTCGCGGCTCACCAGCATGTCCTGGGGGCTGGCGGGAATTCCCGAGAGAAAGAAATCCGGTGCGGTGGAGAGCACGGATGTGCGCAGCAGGAGTCCGGTGCTGACGAGCGCCTTTTCGTCCTGGTGGAGTCCGGCCACGGTGCCGCGCAACGTCCGCGATGCGACCGCCGTGCAGTCGATGCTGGTCGTGTCGCCCGCGTTCACGAGCTCGTCCGGCTCGCCATAGAGCACACTGACCAAGGTGATGGCGCCATTGAGTATCGGCACCACGGTCGCCACCGCGCCGTGATCAGCCGAGAACGCGTGCCGAAAGGTGGTGATACCGTCGCCCACCTCCGCGTCACCACGGCTCCATGAACCGTCCCCATCCTGAAAGGCGACCCAGATCGGCGCGAGGCCGGTACAGTAGGGTATGGTGACCGCCAGCTCGCGCCTGAGCATGACCTGAAGCTCGAGCGTGGCGACTCCAGCGTGAAGCCCGGCGCCGCTTCCACGCAACGTGATCGGATAGCTGCCCGACGCGGCACCGTCCTCCACGTGCAGCGTCACCGTCGCCGTATCGGTCAACACCGGGTTCATTGCGACCTCGGCCGTCACGCCCGCCGGTGTTCCGAGGACCTCAAGGGTCACCGCGCTGGTAACGCCGTCAGGGCGGCGGATCGTCACGTGGACGGCCTCCTCCTCGCCCGCGACGATCGCCACCGTGCGGCTGGCGACGGTGAGTTGCACGTCGGGCGGCGCTGACACACCGGTGGAGTCTCCGCCGCAGCCACCCAGGCCGAGGAGCAGTCCGAGTGCGGAGGTCCAGGCCGCCTTCCATCGGCGTACGCGCGAAATTCGCATGGTTGAGGTGCTCACCTCACTGCACTACGATCGTGCCCTGCATGCTCGGATGGATATGGCAGATGTAGTGATACGACCCGGCGGTCGTGAGCGTGCGCTGCACCGAGACGTTCGCGTTCTGGCCACTGATATCTGACGGCGCGCCTGCCGTCGCATCAAAGAACACGTTGTGCGCGACCGATCCGAATGCGAAAGTCACGACGTCCCCGGCTTTCACGGTCAATGTCGCCGGGGTGAAGGCGAGTGCCGGTGAGGCCGTGACGGTGTGGTTGTCGGTGGTGCCTGGACCTGTTGGCGCGGCATCCGAGCCGCCGCAGGCCATGGCCACGCCGGAAGTGACTCCGGCAATGATGATTCCCAGCACAATCCGTCGCGTGCGTGTCATGGAACCCCTCTATGATGTTGGTCAGTGCGAAGTGGCTCGCGCCGAGCTGCGCGAGCACCCACCGCTATGAGAAGGCAGGATACCGGCTGCGCGCACCCGTAGAAATCGGCACGACGGCAGGATGTCGGTCGGACTTGGGCCCTGTGTGCGTCGGACGCTGTCCTACGCGGGGGGTGGTACTTCCTAGAAATCTTTCTGCTGAAATCGGCGGCAGGCGAGCGCCAGCGGCAGCCCGGTCCAGAAGCAGAGGGCGACGAGGGTAAGTGTGAGCCCGCCCTCGACTCCCACCGCCCGCTGCATGACCGCGCCGGTGTAGCCCATCAGCGCGGGCGCATCGAGCGCGAGCACCAGCCCGATGCGCGCGGCATCGACCGGATTGGCCATGGCGATACCGAGCAGCGGCACT
>DASSHL010000210.1:0-2387 GCA_035692845.1 Gemmatimonadales bacterium | reverse complement strand
ATGATAAGCTCATCGCTTCGAATGACCGGTTCCTCGGCGTTCTGGAGGCGCCGTTTGGGCGGCACACCACCATACGGATGCATGACGGCGCGCTCTGGATGGGCACCGCCGATGACTATCGCATCGATGCGCTCGACTTGCGGGGCCGCCTCATCACCAGCATCCGGCGTGACCAGCGCCCGGCTATTCTCGAGCCCAGTCATGCGAAGGCATCAGTGGAGAGCCTGCGCCAGGGGCGGCAGAGCGGCCCGATGGCGGAGATGATTGGCCGAGCGTATGACGAGGCATTGTCGAAACTGAAGCTGCCGGAATTCGAGCCGCCGTATTCCACATTCCGGATTGCCGACGACAGCACGCTCTGGGTGGAACGGTTTACCACCGAGCGTGCTACCAGTGCCACGAAGTGGGACGTGTTCTCGGTCAACGGTGAGTGGCAAGGCACCATCACACTGCCGCCCGGCTTTACTCCCACCCAGATCTCCCGCGACGAGATCCTCGGCATCTGGAAGGATCCTGACGGAGTCGATCACGTCGTAGCCTATCCGCTCGAGCGTGGCATGACGTCGTGACCGAGCGGCTCTACTACACCGATTCATTTCTTTCCAGCTTTACCGCGTCCGTCCTGGAGAAGGCCGACGGCGGCCGCCGCATCTATCTGGATCGTACCGCGTTCTACCCCACGTCTGGTGGCCAGCCGCACGACACCGGCACCCTCGGTGGCATCCGGATCGTGGATGTCGTGGACGAGGATGATCGCATTGCGCACCTGCTCTCCGAGCCACTCGAGACAACGGGCAATGTCGAGGGCGTCATCGACTGGCCGCGCCGGCTCGACCATATCCAGCAGCATACCGCGCAGCACTTGCTCTCGGCCGTGCTCGACGAACAGCTGCATGCCCGCACCACCAGCGTCCATTTCGGCGACGATACCAGCACGGTCGATCTCGATCGCGAGGCGCTGACCGAGGCCCAACTTGCGGCCGCCGAGCGCCGAGCCAATGAAATCATCATGGAAGACCGGCCCGTCACCATCAGCTTCGAGGAAGCCAGTGAAGCGGAGGGGCTGCGCAAGGAGTCGAAGCGCGAGGGCACGCTGCGGATCATCACAATCGAAGGCGTCGACAAGAGCGCGTGTGGCGGCACGCATGCGCGGCGCACTGGAGAGATCGGGCCCCTACTGGTGCTCGGCGCCGAACGGGTCAAGGGCAAGGCACGGGTGGAATTCCTGGCTGGCTGGCGCGCCATAGGCCACGCTCGGCGCAACGAGGCGCTGGTGCGAGCAACGTCGAGTGTACTGAGCGCTCCTGTGACGGAAATCCCGTCGGCGTTGCAGTCGCTTACCAGCCAGCTCAAGGACGCGCGCTCGGCGCTCAAGAAGCTGAGCGCCGAGGTGGCGGTCTCGCGGGCGCGCATGCTGGCCGAGAGCGTCGAGCCGGATGGGGACGGTATTCGGCGAGTCGTTCTTACATCACATGGATACGACGCCGACGAACTTCGTGCGATTGGCCAGGCCATTGGGGCTGTGCACGGCGTGCGCTTCATCGCCACGCTCGATGATCCTCCCACACTCTTTGTTGCGGCCGGACCCGAGTCAGGATGGGATGCGGGCGCAGTGCTCAAGGCGGCGCTTGCCGAAGTCGGCGGCCGCGGTGGCGGGTCGGCCAGGGCGGCGCAGGGGACGGTGGGTGATGCAGAGGAGCTGGGGAGGGTGGTGAAGGGGCTGAAGGCTGAAGGCTGAAGGCCACAGGTCGCGAATGGAGGCAACTGAACTCCTCATCCTGAGCGCAGCGAAGGATCTACTCACCCGTCTCCGGAAACCAGTCGCGCGCGTTTGCACTTTCGATGAGTGCAATCTTCTTCGCGCGCGTCCATCCTTTGATCTGCTTCTCCCGGGCGAAGGCAGCGCGCGCCTCCGTCGTTGCCTCAAAATAGACCAGTTTGTGCGCTCGGTACCGTTTCGAAAAGCCCGGTATCGCGCCGCTGCGATGCTCGTATAGGCGCCGGAGCAGGTTACGGGTGACGCCCACATACAGAGTTCGTGAGTGACTGGCCAGGATATAGACATGGAATGTTTCCATGCCGCGGGTTACGCCAGGGCATCAATGGCTGATCAGTCGCGCTATTCATCGTTCGCTTGCTGGCGGGCTAGATCCTTCGCTGCGCTCAGGATGAGGAACGGGGCGGCTCCATGCCGCCACGCGTCCGCCATGTCCGCCACGCGTCCGCCCCGTCCGTCCCGTCCGCCCTGTCCTGCTCGCCTTGCTCGCCCTGCCATCCCGCCTAGCTTTCACCATGGCCCGAACAGCAATACTCACGCTTGCCGTCCTCGCCCTCGCCTGCCGAGCCAAGCCGGACGGCACTGCCTCGCTCCCCAGCTCAGCCCGGCC
>DASSHL010000209.1:0-2309 GCA_035692845.1 Gemmatimonadales bacterium | reverse complement strand
CGTGACCTTCAAGTTGGGCGACGTGTTCGGCGAGAAGGTGGTGGACTTTGCGCGGACCGTGGAGGAGAGCGTCAAGAATCTCTGGTCGCCCGGCATGCTCTTCGAGGAACTCGGCTTCCGGTATTTCGGGCCGATTGACGGTCATGACACCGCCAAGCTGTGCGAGACGCTTGCCGCTGTCCGCAGAATGAAGGGTCCCCGGCTGGTGCATGTGTTGACCCAGAAGGGCAAGGGATTCTCCTTCGCCGAGGCCAACCAGGAAAAATGGCACGGCCTCGCTGCCTACGATGCGGAAACCGGCGAGGCCCGGAAGAAGGCCAGTGGCCCACCGGCCTGGACCCAAGCCTTTGGCGAAGCCTTGACGGCGCTCGGCACCGAACATCCGGAACTCGTCGCCATCACCGCGGCCATGCCGTCGGGCAGCGGCACCGGCATCTTCGAGCGTGCGCATCCCGAGCGGTTCTTTGACGTGGGCATTGCGGAAGGCCACGCCGTGACCTTCGCCGCGGGGCTCGCCACGCAGGGCATCCGTCCTGTCTGTGCCATCTACAGCACGTTCCTGCAGCGCGCCTACGACAACATCATCCACGACGTGGCCATCCAGAAGCTGCCGGTCATCTTCTGCATGGATCGCGCGGGCCTCGTGGGCGAGGACGGCCAGACCCACATGGGGCTGTACGACATTGCCTACATGCTGGCGGTGCCCGAGATGACCGTGACGGCGCCCAAGGATGCCGATGAGCTGGTGGGACTGCTGCGTACGGCACTCGCCCACAACGGCCCATTCTCCACCCGCTATCCGCGCGACAAGGCGCCCGCCGATCCAGGCCCGGTGTCCAGCATCCCGGCCGTACCCTACGGGACCTGGGAATCACTCCGCGACGGTGGTGACATCGCGCTGCTGGCCGTCGGCACAATGGTCCAGCCCGCCGTGGCCGCCGCCGAGGAGCTCGCGGCCACCGGGATCGACTGCTCGGTGGTGAACTGCCGGTTCCTGAAGCCGCTGGACGAGGCCATGCTCGCCTCACTCACGCGGACCCATCGCATCCTTGTCACCATCGAGGAAGGCACCATCGTCAACGGCTTCGGCGCGCATCTCGCCGAGCGGCTGCAGACCATGACGCCCGACGTGCGTGTCGTGGCCCTGGGCGTGCCCGACAAGCTGATGGACCAGGCACCGCGTGCCGACCAGCTCGCGGCGTTCGGCCTCACGGCCGACGGAATCGCGCGGCGCGTGTCGGCGCTGGCGCATGAGGAGTCGCTGGAGCCGCGATGAACATCGGCGTTGTCGGCAACCCTCGCTACGAGGATCTCGCGGCGGTGCTCGGCGAGCTCGCCCGCGAAGCCCCCGCCCGGGGGCTTTCGCTTTCCACTGAGCCACGCCTCGATGCGTTCTGGCCCTCAGCGCTGCCGCATTTCGACCCGGCGGAGCTCGACGCACTGCTGACTTTCGGCGGCGATGGCACGCTTCTGCGCGGGGCGCGCCTCCTCGATGGCGCTGAAGTGCCAATCCTCGGCGTGAACCTGGGCCGTGTCGGGTTTCTGACGGCCGCGCGACGCGAGTCGCTGTGTGCCGCGCTCGATGCACTCAAGGAGGGACGCTACGCTGTCGACGCCCTGCAGGCGCTCACGGCGCGCATCACCCGCGCCGATGGCACTGTGGTGGATGTGCGGCAGGCACTGAATGACGTCGTGCTGCATAAGAGCGGCGTGGCGCGCGTGGTGCGAATGCATGTGCGCATCGATGGCGTCAATGTCGGGCCCTACAGCGCGGACGGACTGATCGTCTCCACCCCGACCGGATCCACGGCGTACTCGCTCAGTGCCGGCGGCCCCGTCGTGGTGCCTGGCGTCGAGGCGATGCTGCTCACACCAATCTGCGCGCATACGCTCGCCGTGCGCCCGCTCATCGTTCGCGCGACGTCGGTCATCGAGATCGAGCCCATGGCCGAGTGGGCCGAGAACGTCCTTGTCTCGTTCGACGGGCAGACCGGCTCCGCGGTCGGTGAGGGAGGACGGGTCGAGGTGCGGCGGGCCGAGCGCCGGGTCAAGCTGGTGCGCCTGGGCGAGGCTTCGTGGCTCACCCGCATGCGCGACAAGCTGCACTGGGGCGACCTCTCAGGTCGCGAGCCCTGCGCATGATCACTGAACTCCGGGTGCGGGACCTTGCCACCGTGGCCGACGTCCGGCTCGACCTGGGCGATGGACTCAACGTCCTTACCGGCGAGACCGGCGCGGGCAAGTCGATGCTCGTCGACGCCCTCGCATTGCTGCTCGGTGAACGGGCCGACAGTGCCATCGTCCGCTCC
>DASSHL010000208.1:0-2908 GCA_035692845.1 Gemmatimonadales bacterium | reverse complement strand
GACGGCACGCGCCTTCGCTTCGGTCTCGCGCAACTCCGCTTCCGGAACGGAGTCGGCGACGATGCCGGCGCCTGCCTGTACCCACGCCGTCCCATCCTGGATCACGGCGGTGCGAATGGCGATGGCCGTGTCGAGGGTGCGGCCGCCCCAGCCCACATAGCCCACGGCGCCAGCATAGGGCCCGCGCCGGACCGGCTCCAGCTCGTCGATGATCTGCATTGCGCGGATCTTGGGCGCGCCCGAGACGGTCCCCGCGGGAAAGCATGCGGCCAGCGCTTGCAGGGCATCGGCATCCTCACGCAAGGTACCTCGCACTTCGCTCACCAGGTGCATGACGTGGGAGTAACGCTCCACTGCCATCAGCGACCGTACCTCGACGCTTCCGTAGCGGCTCACACGGCCCACGTCGTTGCGCCCCAGATCCACCAGCATCATGTGCTCGGCCCGCTCCTTCGGGTCGGCCAGCAATTCGGCTTCCAGCGCCGCATCCTCCTCGGGGGTTGCTCCCCGCCGGCGGGTGCCGGCGATCGGGCGCACCGTGAGCTCGCCGTCCTCGACCCGCACCAGCACCTCTGGTGAGCTGCCCACGAGCGACAACGCACCGAGCCGCAGGAAGAAGAGATAAGGCGCGGGATTGAGCGCCCGAAGGTAGCGATAGGCCAGGAAGGGATCGGGGGCCGGCACATCGACTCGCCGTGAGAGCACGGCCTGGAAAATGTCGCCGGCACGGATATGCTCACGGATCCGCTCGACATCCGCCAGAAACTGCTCCGCCGCATAGGGCGACACCACCTCGGCCGCCGTCACCAGTCCGCCCGAGTCGAGCAGGGGCAGGGACACCGGCCGGCGCAGCCGGCTGATCCAGTCATCGATTCGCGTGGTCGCGTCATCGTAGAGCGCGCGCAGTGCCGCGCCCTCCGTGCCGGCCGGCACCCGCACATTGGCCACGACGATCGCGGTATGAAACGCGTTGTCCAGCGCGAGAACCATCTCGGCCACCATCATCACCGCGTCGGGCAGGTTGCGGTCATTGGGCGGCGGCGTGCCAAGGCGCTCCAGCGAGCGCACCACATCATACCCGAGAAAGCCCACGACGCCGCCAGTGAACCGCGGCAGGCCGGTCACGGCCACGGGCGTTTCGCGCCGGGTGAGATCGGCGAGATGCGACAGCGGGTCAGCGTCCGGCAGCGGGTGCCAGCCCTCCTTCGGCGTCCAGGCGCGGACGCGGGCACCGCGATACTCATACACCGCGGAAGGCTCCGTCGCCATGAAGGTGTAGCGGGCCCAGCGCTCGCCCCCCTCCAGGGATTCCAGCAGGAAGCCGAAGTCGCCACGATGCAGCTTGCTGAATGCCGTGACAGCCGTGTCCGCGTCGAGCACCACTTCCCGTGCAATGGGAACCATGCCGCCCGCGTGTGCGCTGGCGGCGAAATCCTCAAACGTGGTGCGGATCATCTGGGTGCGGCCACGACGTAGGTGCCGGCGCGGTCCACGATGGTACGAAGATGATCGGTGGAAGGACGAACCGAGGGAAGAAAGGTCGCCGCGTCGGCCTCCAGGCGTGCGATGGCCAGCACGCGCTCCACCTCGATGTCACTGCCGTAGCGGGCGCGCGCGCCGGCCGGCGCGAAGAAATGGACCGGATACGAAAAGGTGATGGCGGCCGAGCTGAAGGGCGCGCTGGTGCGGAGCGTGAGGCCGTAGGCACCGGGCCGGGGAGTCACCTGGATTTCCACTTGCTGGCCCGCCGACGCCTGGAACGCGGCGGAATCGAACGCGACTTCGGCAAACACCACGTTGTCGGGCGGGGCATTCCGGAGGACGATGGTCCGGGGGATGCCCGCCGGGGTCGTGACCGTCGTGTCAGGCGGCGGGGCACCAGTGCTTTCCAGCTGGTAGATGCCCGCCAGTGGGAGGGTGCCAAGAGCAGAACCGGTGGTGTCCATCACCGGCCCGCTCGTCGCCACGGGCGGGGGCCCACCGCACGCCGCGAGCAGGCCCAGCAGGCCGATCGCGGCTGGCGCGCTTGCTCGCACCGTGGCTCTCCGGAATATTCCGCTCAATGCATCCTCGCGTCGCATGTTCGTTGAGTGTCCAGGCTGCCGTCGCCATGCTCGTCCTGCCCGCCGTGCTGCACGCGCAGGCGTGGAACAGCCCGGCGGCGCTCGCCCTCGCGCGCCAGGGTGCCACGCGGCGTGCTGAAACTGCGGCGGATTCGTCGCTGCAGTCGTACCGCACGCAAGCCCATGGCTTCGTCTTCTTCCTGGCGCAGGTGGGCGAGGAAGGGATGCGCGAGCCACCCCGGCTGGTCAAGGCGGATGAATTGCAGGTGGAAGTGTATTGGCACGCCCCGAACATCAGCAAGCAGGTGATCCAGGGCTGGCGCGACGGCCGTTTCCTCCCCACCGACATCGACTATCACCGCGATCATCTCGGCATCGTCACCAACAATTTCGGCGACCTGATCCGGATCGGCGAGGGCGATGAAGTGCGCGACGTGCCGCACCCACTCTCGGCGGCGGGACTCGCGCTGTACGACTTTGCGCTGACCGACAGCGTGACGGTGCAGGGGGCGGGCGGGTCCATTCGCCTGCTCGCGCTGTCAGTGCGGCCGCGCGACTTCGCCCAGCCACGCGTGGTGGGAACCCTGTTCCTCGACGCAGCCACGTCACAGCTGGTGCGGTTTCGGTTCAGTTTTACCCCTGCCGCGTATCTTGATTCGCAGCTCGAGGACATCTCGATCACGCTCGAGAGTGCGCTCTGGGAGGGCCGCTACTGGCTGCCGCACCGCCAGGACATCGAGATCCGGCGGCGCTTCAGCTGGCTCGAGTTTCCCGCCCGCGGCATCATCCGCGGCCGCTGGGAAATCGAGGACTACGATCTCAACGCGCCGTTCCCCGCCGAGCTG
>DASSHL010000207.1:0-2526 GCA_035692845.1 Gemmatimonadales bacterium | reverse complement strand
GAGCCTCATTCCGGATGATTCCCTCGAGGGCGAGTTCATCGGGATGTTTCTCGCTGACTCACTGCACGCCAGAAGTGCCACGATCTTCTTTGCCAACGACGAGTACGGCATCGGCCTGCGCGAAGGCGTGGAACGTGCCCTGGCGAATCACCGGATTCAGGTCGCCGACAAGGTGCCGTTCAGCGAGACTGGACCGTTTCAGGTGCTGGTGCGCACCAGCATCCAGCGGGCTGGTCCGGACGTCTTCGTGATTGCGGGGCGGTCGCTGGCGACCCTCGAGATCTCGCGGGCCCTGCACGAGCTCAGTCCGGGTACCGCGATCGTCGTCGGTGACGGCGCCATGGTGCCGGAGCGCCTTGCCACGCTGGGTGATTCGATCCTCGCGACGATGCACATTGTCTCCTTCTGGGTTGCCGATTCCGGGGACTCGGCGGCCACCGCCTTCAGCCAGCGGTTCCGCAGCCTGCTCGGTCGCGATCCCGAACCCGCGGATGCCTACGCCTATGACGGCATCATGCTGAGCGCGGCCGCTGTCCAGGCGGTTGGCCCCGACCGGGACGCCATCTGGGAATGGCTGCGCGCTCTGGGTACCTCCGAGCCGCCCTATCAGGGTGTGACCGGCCCGATCGCCTTCAATGAGCCACCCCTCTCTCGCATGGTGATGACCCGGATCAGGAATGGCCGCGCCGAGGCCGAGTGGCGTCGCTGAATGACGCCGGCGCGCCCGGCGCACCCCTGCAATTCCGGAGCGGCCCCAGTCTCAGGAGCCTGAGCCTGCTGGCGGTGCTCTGCATCATCCTGTATGTGGTTGGCCTGACCCTGTACATCGGTGCGACCGTCACGCCGCGCGCTGCCCGCCTGCGTGCCGAGACCATCCCGATGCTCCAGCTGTTCGGGCAGATCGCCGAGCGGGCTAGCCGCACCGAGGCGCTGATGGTCGAGGCCCGCCACGCCATCCTGAGCAACGATTCCCTGGCCCGGGAACGGGTGCGCGCCACGCTGGCCACGCCGGCAGCCTCAAGCTCGCCCCTCCTCTCCCATGCGCCGCTGGAGCTGCGCGAGCTGCTGGCGCGCACCAGCGTCCTGCAGGCGGAGATCGAAACCCGCCTCAATGAAAGCGTCGCGCAGGCTGACCTCGACCGGAACGACGCCGCGTCCCACGCACTTTCAGTCGCCGACTCGCTGCACGCTGACATGGGGCTGGTGCTGGTGTCGGCGGAACAACTGGGACTCCGCGGACTTGCCGATCGCGAATCGCAGCTCAGCGACGCCCTGCAGCAGGCGGTGCGCACGATGATTGGCTGGATGGCCGTCGGCGTGCTGCTGCTCATCATTCTCATGATCGTGGTGCAGCGCCGTGTGCGGCAGCCGCTGCGTGACCTCGAGGCCGGCCTCGATTCCGTCTCCGCGGGCGAACTCAACACGATGGTGCGCGTCCGGCGCCAGGATGAGCTCGGTCAACTCGCCGCGCACTTCAACGACATGACCGGCGTGCTGCGCGCACGTGCAGCCGAGCAGGGACGGTTCGCCGCCGCGGGGGAGCTGGTCGCTGGTGTCGCTCACGAAGTCAACAACCCGCTGATGGCCATCGCCGCGCTGGCCGACACGCGGCTCGAGGATCCATCGCTGCCGCCCGACCTGCGCGTGGAACTGGGCCAGATCCGCCGCCAGGCGCGCCGCGCGGGGAAACTGCTCTCGGGGCTCCTGCGATTCGTGCGTGCGCGCGAGCCGCTCACGTCGGCCGTGTCGCTCAACGACGTGGTGCGCAGCGCCGTGGACCTGGTGTCTTATCGCTTTGGGGTGGAGGAGATCGAGTTTGAGCTGCGGCTCGATGATCATCTGCCGCCGGCGCGAGGCGCGGCGGTGCGACTGGAGCAGGTAATCGTCAACCTGCTGAGCAATGCGCTCGATGCGCTCGCCCACGTGCCACCACCGCGAGCCCTGCTGGTGGAGACGTGGCGGCTGGGCGAGCAGGCGGCGATGGCCGTCATCGACAAGGGCACCGGGATCGCTCCAGAGATGCGGAGCCGGCTCTTTCATCCCTTCGCCTCGACCAAGGGCGCGGGCGGCACCGGCCTCGGCCTCTACATCTCGCGCGAAATCATCCGCGAGCTGGGAGGTGACATCACCTATCAGCCTGCCGACGTCGGCACCCGCTTCGTAGTGACCTTGCCCCTGGCTGATGCCGGGGCGGTGAATGCCATCGCGCGGCCGGCCACGCCATTGCCTCCCGCGGCAGCCGACTCATTGAAGGGGTGGCGGATCCTGCTGGTGGATGATGAAGAAGTCGTGCGTTCCCCGATTGCCCGTTTCCTGAGCCGGCGCGGCGCGACGGTGCACGAGGCATCAGACGGCATCGAGGCGTTGGCGCAACTCGATCGCCACGACGTGGACGCGATCATCGCGGACCTGCGGATGCCCCGCATGGACGGCGCTGCATTCTGTGCCGAACTCGCGCGGCATCGTCCAGAGCAGCTTGCCCGCGTGATCCTCCTCTCCGGCGACCTCAGCCAACTGCAGGGCGTG
>DASSHL010000206.1:0-2162 GCA_035692845.1 Gemmatimonadales bacterium | reverse complement strand
GCCAGCGCATCGCCGCGATAACTCACGCGCACGTCGAGCTGTTTCTGGAGTTCAGCCAGGGTCGCGTCGTTGACACCGGTCAGCAGCAACGGATCGGCTCCCTCGGTCGAGAGCCGGTGGGTCATTTCGTCGGTCACGTGTACCTCATGTGAGCTGAAGGCTGAAGGCTGCAGGCCGAGCGAGGTGCCCTCCTTCAGCGTTCAGCCCTCAGCCTTTAGCCTTTGGCTTCCAACCCCAACGCCTCCAGGTCCCGCCGATTCACCGCCGTCGGCGCCCCCTCGAAGAGGGCCCGGGCCGCCGTGGTCTTGGGGAACGCAATCACGTCCCGGAGCGACGTCGCTCCCGCCAGCAGCATGGCGAGCCGGTCGAGCCCGAGGGCAAATCCGCCGTGGGGCGGCGCGCCGGCCGCGAGCCCGTCCAGCAGGAAGCCGAAGCGCCGGCGCACCTCGTCCTCCGGGATGCCCAGCAGCCGAAAGATGGTCTCCTGGACACGTGGATCGGTAATCCTGATGGAACCGCTGCCCAGCTCGTTGCCGTTGTACACCGCGTCATAGTGCAGCGCGCGGCAACTGGCCGGATCGCTCTCGAGGCGGTCGATATCGTCCGGGTGCGGCGCCGTGAACGGGTGATGCGCAGGGACATGCGCGCCGGTCCCGGGATCGAGCTCGAAGAGCGGGAAATCGGAGATCCACACGAAGGCGTGCCGCGTACGAGGCGTGACGTCGCTGCGGCGGCACAGCTCGCCGCGAATGGCATGCAGTGCCGGCGACGTGACGGCGTCGGGGCCGCTCACCGCGAGCAGCAGCGCCCCTTCATCGCCCGGAATGCGGCCCAGCGCTTCGGTGCCGAGCGCTTTCGCGCCCTGCCCTTCCCAGCCAGCCGCCGTGCGCCGTGCCCAGATCAGGCCGCCCGCGCCCGCCACCTTGGCCTGAGCCGCCAGCTGGTCGAGCTCCTTCCGGCTGAGCACCGCGCCACCCGGCATCTGGATGCCGCGCAGTCGGCCTCCGGCCTGAATGGCATCGTGCAGAAACTGGGCAGCGTCTGCGCCGACGGATGCCGTGAAATCCTGGATCTCGAGGTCGTACCGCAGGTCAGGCTTGTCTGTGCCGTACCGTTCCATGGCATCGCGCCAGGTGAGGCGCGGGAACGGTTGTGCCACCTCCTGCCCCGACACCTGCCACAGGTCCACCAGCACCCGCTCGACCACCCACTCGACGTCAGCGGCGCTCACGAACGACGCCTCGAGGTCAATCTGGGTGAACTCCGGCTGCCGGTCGGCGCGCAGGTCTTCGTCACGGAAGCAGCGGGCAATCTGGAAGTACCGGTCATACCCCGCGACCATGAGCAGCTGCTTGTAAATCTGCGGCGACTGGGGCAGAGCGTAGAACTCGCCGGGATGCACCCGGCTCGGCACCAGGTAGTCGCGCGCGCCCTCAGGCGTCGGCTTGGTGAGGATGGGCGTTTCGATTTCAAGAAAGCCAAGATCGCTGAGGGTCCGCCGTGCCTGCTGCGTCAGCCGGTGGCGGAGCATGAGATTGCCCTGGAGCTCCGGACGGCGAAGGTCGAGAATCCGGTGCTTGAGCCGAAGTTCCTCGGCGGCCAGCTCCTCGCCTTCCTTCCGCGCCACCGGAATGGCCGGCGTCACAGCCGGACCCACGAGCCGCAGCGCGGTGACGTGCACCTCGACATCGCGGGTGCGCAGCGATGCATCCCGGGCCGGCTCTGGCCGGCGGTCCACTTTCCCTTCCACGAGAACCACGCTCTCGGCGCCAAGTTGCGCGGCGCTTTCCATGACGGCCGCCGGCGTCCAGCGGGGATCGAAGGACAGCTGGACGAGACCTTCGCGATCACGGAGGTCGATGAAGACCAGCCCACCGAGATCGCGCACGCGGTGCACCCAGCCGCCCAGCCGCACGTCGGTACCCACGTCGGCGAGGCCCAGCGCGCCACAGTAATGGCTCCGGATGGCCGTGGCCGTCATGCCGCCTCTTTCTTGTGCTGACAGGTCATGGGTGCATGCGATGCGCTCAGCGCGATTCCGCGTCGGCCAGCGCCTGGTAGAAGGCTTCCCCACTCTGCGCAGCCAGGAGCTGGCGACGCAGGTCTTCGCTGCGCGCAAGCCGCGCGATGCGACTCAGCGCCTTGACGTGCTGGCCGGCGCA
>DASSHL010000205.1:0-2163 GCA_035692845.1 Gemmatimonadales bacterium | reverse complement strand
GGCCGCGGCTTGCCCACCTGCGCCTCCAGAAGAGCGGGCGCAAGGAGGAGCAGGAACGCCAGTGTCGTGCTAGCGCGCACGTCCCAGCACGAATTCGCTGAAGAGGCGGACGGCCATGCCGGTGGGCCCCTTCACCCGCGTAGCATCATCACGCTCGCTGTAGGCCGTGCCAGCGATATCGAGGTGGGCCCAGCGATAGCCTTCCACGAACTCCTTGAGGAACCAGCCGGCGGTGATACTGCCAGCCGGCCGGCCACCGCTGTTCTTGACGTCGGCGATGTCACTCTTGATCAGGTCCCGATAATCGTCCCAGAGCGGCAGCGGCCATGCCCGCTCGCCGGCACGTTCGCCGGCTTCGCGGAGTTCTTCCATGAGCGCGTCATCATTCCCCATGAGCCCGATCGCCGTGTGGCCCAGCGCCGTGACCACGGCCCCGGTCAGCGTCGCCGCGTCCACTACCGCGGCAGGCTTGTAGCGCCGCGCATAGGACAGCGCATCCGCGAGCAGCAACCGGCCCTCGGCGTCGGTGTTGATTACCTCGATGGTCTTCCCGAAGTGGCTGCCGACGACATCACCTGGTCGATAGGCCGACCCGGACGGCATGTTCTCCGCAGAAGGGATGAGACCCACAACGTGCACCTTGGGCTTGAGTCGACCCAGCATCTCGAACGTGCCCAGCACGGCCGCGGCGCCCGACATGTCGAACTTCATCTCCTCCATGCTCATCGCGGGCTTGATGGAGATGCCGCCAGTGTCGAAGGTGACGCCCTTCCCCACCAGTACTACGGGCGCGTCATTCGAGCCCTTGTACTCGATGGCAATGAAGCGTGGCTCCTGGGCGCTGCCCTGCGCCACCGCCATCAGGGCATCCATCCCTTCTTTCTGGACCGCAGCCTTGTCGAGCACGGTGATATCCATGCCATATCGCTTGGCGAGCTCCCGTGCTGCTTCACCGAGGAAAGTCGGGGTGCAGGTATTACCGGGCAGCACCTGGATGGAGCGCGCGTAGGCCTGTCCCTGCGCAATGGCAGCGCCCACCTCGTGGCTGCGCTTTGCCTCGGCGCTGGCATCACCCAGGATGGTGACCTGGGCGAGCGTGGTCCGGGTGTCTTCACTGGGCCGCTTCAGTTCGAGATAGCGCCATGCTCCGAACGGTGCGCCCTCCGCGGCCATCCTGGTGACGTGGGCAGCCGAAAGATTCCCCTGAGCCTCGGGTGTGACGAGAATGGCTGCCTCGGCGACGCGGGCCTGCACGGCACGCTTGGCTGCAATAGCCGCTGCACGCCGAATGGCGCTGGCATCGCCCGTTCCACCGGCGCCGATTCCAATGAGCAGGAGGCGCTCGGCGCCTGACGCCGGATAAAGCAGGCTGGTCTCGTCCCGCTTGCCGCGAAAATCACCCGAGGTATAGGCACGCGCGATCCCGCCGCCGGCGGCCTGGTCCAGCGAACTCAGGCTCTGGGGCTGGACGCCCTCCGGCACAACAACCGCCAGGAACGGGACATCGAGCGATTCGGCGCGGTCGGCCCGGACGGTGGTGACAAGAGACATGGAAAATCCGGAGTGTTGAGAGTGGCTCGTCATGGCTGGCAAGATATCTCAGGACGCCGGGGTCACGGCATCCCCGACACGCAGCATACCAGCATTTCGATGCGAGAGATTCACGCCGAAGGTCACGGCATCGCCGATCCTCCGGTAGTGCGCCAGCGTGCGCAGTGGTTCCTTGCCGGCCTCGCCGGTGGCCTGGTCAATCGTCGGAATCTTGCACCGGGCGCACGGCTTGGTCACGACCAGCTCGATCTCGCCAATGCGGCATTCGCTCCAGACGTCCTCGGCGTACGCAGCGCTCCCGCCCACCACAAGATTGGGCCGGAACCGGTTCATCGGGAGGGGGACGTCCAGCCGGCTGTTGAGGTCATCGAGCGAGGCGGAGCCAAGCAGCAGGAATGGATAGGCATCCTGAAATCCGATGCGCCCGAGACTCTCGTCCTGGCGCCGCCGCGTGGGCCGGCGGGTCGCATCAGGCATGAACACCAGCTGGGCGCGCTCGCCCAGCAAATCACTCACCCATTCATTCGCATGCGCTTCACAGTGCTCCGCCACGCAGAGATCATCCCAGACGCCAACGGCCAGCGCATCACCGCCGCCGGGGGCCACGGCAAT
>DASSHL010000204.1:0-4864 GCA_035692845.1 Gemmatimonadales bacterium | reverse complement strand
ACCCAGTCGAGCGTGAGCCGGGACATCGCGGCGCTGGGGCTGGTGAAGGCGAGCGGGGCGTATCGCCGCCCTGAAGCTGGCGCCATCAATGCGAATGATCCTGATGAGCGGCGGATTGCCGAAGGCGTGCTCACGGCGGAGACTGCTGGCGATTCACTGGTGGTGCTGCATACGCCGCCGGGCGAGGCGAGCCGCGTGGGTGCCGCGCTCGACCGGCTCGCCTGGGGCGAGATTGTTGGCACGATTGCCGGTGACGACACGATCTTTCTCGCGACGCAAGGTCGCGGCGCGCAGCGGCGGTTGCTGCGGCTGCTGGGCAGGTTGGTAAGGCACGCCTGACGCCCCACGCCTCACGCCCCACGCCCTCCCTTCCACCCCGGACCCTTCACAAACCGCCCCGGCTTTGCGCCGGTGTGCTCGCCGTCCTTCAGCACCTGAGTCCCATTCACGAACACGTCGCGCACGCCGGTGGAATACTGGTGCGGCTTCTCGAAGGTGGCGTGGTCAATGACAGAGTCCGGATCGAAGATCACCACGTCGGCAAAGTAGCCGGGTGCGAGGCGGCCGCGCCGTTGCAGCTTGAGGTTGGTGGCCGGCAGCGAGGTCAGCTTCCGGATGGCTTCTTCCAGCGGGATGACGTGTTCCTCGCGAACGTATTTTCCCAGCAGCCGGGCCACGTTACCATACGCGCGCGGATGCGTGCCAGTCTTGAGAAACACGCCCTCGGTGGCGTAACTCCCTGCATCCGATCCGAAGCTCACCCACGGCAGCGCAATCTTCTTCTTCACGTTGTCCTCCGACATCGTGAAGAAGACGCAGCCCACACGGCTGTCGTCCTGCACGACGAGGTCCATCGCCGTTTCTTCGGGTGAGGTGCCGCGCATGCGGGCCACTTCGCCCAGCGTCTTGCCGATGAGATAGCGCAGGGAGTCCTGGCGGAAGCTCACCAGCAGGATGCCATCGGGCCCGCCGGCATTGGCAAAGGAATTGTCGTAGCCATCGGCCCCGCCCCGCATCTCCCTTGCGAGTCGCGCGCGAATGGCCGGATCCTTGAGCCGTTCGACCCACGCCTTGTGGCCACCCTCCTGCACCCAGGTCGGCATCGTGGCATCGAGCCCGGTGGAGCTCGCGGGATAGGTGTACATGTCCGCGGTGATGTGGAGTCCTGCGTCCCGTGCCGAATCCACCCTGGCGATCACTGAATCGAGCTTGGCCCAGTTGGCGCGCCCCGACGCCTTGAGGTGATAGATCTCCGCCGGCACATGCGCGGCGTCGGCAATGTGGACCAGCTCATTGAGCGCGTCCAGCACATGGGCGCCCTCGTCGCGCATGTGCGAGATGTACATGCCGTGATATTCACCCGCCGCCCTGGCGAGTGCGACCAGTTCCTCGGTGGGCGCGTAGTTGTCAGGAGCGTAGATCAGCGAGGAACCAACGCCCAGCGCACCTTCCCGCATCGCCTCTCGGACAAGATCCTGCATCCGCGCCAGCTCTTCCGGAGTCGCCGGGCGGTTGGCGTATCCCACCTCGTGCTCGCGCACTGTGCCCGCGCCAATGAACGAGGCGATGTTGGTGGAAATGCCGCGCTGCTCCATGTAGTCGAGATACTGCCCCAGCGTGGTCCAGGGGATGTCGTACTTGATGTCCTGCTGGCGAGCGATCATCTCGGCGCGCATTGAGTCGGTGAGCGGGCCCATGGAACTGCCTTCACCCATGACCTCGAGGGTGACGCCCTGGCGGATGCCGCCCTGCGAGCGCCCGTCCTGGATGAGGGAAACATTTGCCCAGCTCAGCATGTTGATGAATCCGGGAGCGACGGCCATGCCGGCCGCGTCGATTTCGCGATCGCCACTGCCGGGCGGCACCGTCCCGACCATCGCGATGCTGTCGCCCTTGAGGGCGATGTCCGCCACAACCCCGGGTGAACCCGTGCCGTCATAGACGGTGCCGCCACGGATGACGACATCGTAGGACCGACCGCCGCACCCCGACAGCAGTAGCGGCGCCAGCAGGAAAACAGCGTGCCACCCTTCACATCTCAGCGAGGAACGGATCGTCATGGCCATCAGCGACGGGCTCCTGAAAGAGTTCGATCACGAAATGCGGAACACCCGGCGGACACTGGAGCGGGTGCCTTTCGACAAGGCAGCCTGGAAGCCGCACCACAAGTCATATTCGCTTGGCTCGCTGGCGGAACACCTCACCGTCATTCCGGCGCTGGCGGTCCCGGTGCTGACCGCCGCCGAGCTGGACGTTGCGGCTGAGCGTGGCCGCCACGCTCCGGCCAACTCGGCGAAGGAGCTGCTCGAGCACTTTGACCGCAACGTGGCGGCCGGCCGCTCGGCCCTGGCCAGCCTGCTGGATGCCGAAAGCGCGACTCCCTGGACGCTCAAGGCTGGTGATCAGGTCCTCTGGACACTGCCACGGCTGGTTGCATTTCGTGGCTTCATCATGAACCACATGGTGCACCACCGCGCCCAGCTCGGCGTTTACCTCCGGCTGAACGACGTGCCAGTGCCGGGGATCTATGGGCCGTCGGCGGACGAGAAGGCGTAAGGCTTGGGCTTATGCCCCACGCCCCACCCTTTCCGCAAAATCATTCCAGAAGTCTTCCGTAAACGAACGCACCACGCCTTCGAGGAGCCGGGCGCCGAGGCCGGCGAGGGCGCCCTGCACCTCGCCCTCGGCTTGCCAGTCGAGCCGCTGGCGATCAGGCGCCAGCGGCTCGATGTGGATGCGCGAACGGACTTCGATTTCGGTGCCTGGCGCCGAGCCGGTGGCAGTGAGGCTGGCATTCTCCTGCGGCTGGAGGTCATGCATGCGCACGTGCATCACGATGTGCAGCTTGAAGAATGCGACGCCGAGCCCGAGATGGAGATTGTAGCGGTCGGTTGAGAGCACTTCCACTTCTTCGACGCCTGGCGCGGACGCGGCGACGAAATGGGGGTCGAGCAGGGCCTTCCAGACCCGTTCCTGGGTGGCCGTGACCTCGGGTGATCCCGCGAAGTGGAGCTTCATGAGCGGGCCGTCCGGCCCGCAGTCGCGGCGAGGTACATCATGACGGTAAGTTATGGTGGATGCGCATAGCCATTTTCTCCGAAGTGTACTGGCCCATGGTGAGCGGCGTGGGCGTGACCCTGCGGCGGCTGGCCGACAGCCTCCTCGACCGGGGCCACGCGGTGCGCGTCTATTCTGCATCCTACGCATTGCCATCATCAGGCGACCGGCCCGAGGTCTGCCGCTCACCGAGCCGGCCATTCTTCCTCTACCCCGACGTCCAGTGGGCCTTTCCCCGGCACCGCGCGCTGGTGGATGACGCCGCCCGCTTCCGGCCCGACATCGTGCACCTGGCCACCGAATTTGCCATGGGCTACGCTGGCACCCGCGTAGCCCGCCAGCTTGGGCTTCCCATCGTGGCATCGGCGCACACCGACTATGAGCAGTATGCGTCTCGCTACCGCGTGGACTGGGCCGTGCGCGCTGGGTGGCGCTACCTGCGCTGGTTCTATGGCCAGGCCGAATTCGTGCTCTGCCCCACCCGGATCTATGAACAGCACCTGCAGTCGCGGGGCGTGCGGCACACCGGTATCTGGTCACGCGGGGTGGACACGGGTGCCTTCCATCCCGAGTTCCGCTCCAACGCCTTTCGCGCTGCGCTCGGTGCGCGCCAAGGCGACCCGGTGGTAACCTACATCGGGCGGATGGCGAGGGAAAAGAATCTCGAGTTGCTGCTGGAAGGCTGGACCACGATCCGTGGCCGATACCCATCGGCGCAGCTGGTGCTGGTGGGGCAGGGGCCGCTCGAGTCGGAGATCGCCGAGCGAGGGCTGCCGGGTGTCCATTTGACCGGACTGCTCACCGGGCGGGACCTCGCCGAGGCCTACGCCTCGGCTGATCTCTTTGCATTTCCGAGTGTCACGGAAACCTTCGGGAACGTGCTGCTCGAGGCCATGGCCTCGGGCCTGCCATCGGTAGTCGCGGCCGCTGGCGGCATGCTGGAATTCGCGCGGCATGGCCGGAACAGCTGGCTGGTGGAGCCCAACTCCGTGGAAGCGCTGGCGGATGGAGTGCTGCGGCTGCTGGATGACGCCGAGCTTCGCCGCAGGATCTCGGATGGCGCCCTCGCCACGGCGCGCAGCCGGCGCTGGGACCTGGTGGATGACCGGCTGCTGGAAGACTACGCACGGGCCGTGGAACGGCATGGGGCGCGGGACGCCAAGCGCTTGAAGCTTAGCGCCTAGCGCTACGCCCGAAGCTCGAACTTCTCCTTCAAGACCCACACCTTCAGCGCAAAGAAGATCCGGATCATCGTAGCGTAGTCGCCCTCGTTCACCAGCAGCACCAGGGCCCTGCCGTCGGTGCCTCGCGTGCGATTCACCGTCTCCTTGGCGCGCATGCGGCCGCGGAGCTGGTCGAACCAGGCGGGCAGCTCGCTCCGCTGGTCTGCGCGCGCGATGACGCGGCTTCTGCCGCCCGTGGGATCGGCCAGCGCCACCTGACAGTAGCGCTTGCCTCGAGCCGCACCGAGCGTAGCGCGCATGAAGGTGATGGAGCGGTCGGGCAGTTCGGCCCAGACCTTGACGTTGGGCGTAGTGCGCGGCCGCACCTCGATCCGCTCCCGGCTTCGCTTCGGCAGGCGGATCATGAACTCCCATTGATTGCGCGCGCTGAAGTTGCCATCGGTGACACGAAAAGTCTGCTCCGTGCCCTGCTGCGCCGTGCCGCCGAAGGTCCAGCTGGCGGGGCGTGCCTCCCCGGCCTCTACAGTCACCTTGTCGAGATGGTACTTCGGGCGTCGTGGCATGGCGGGAAGCTCCTTTCGAGGTGGGGGGCGAGATGAGCTAAGAGCTAAGAGCTAAGAGCT
>DASSHL010000203.1:0-2149 GCA_035692845.1 Gemmatimonadales bacterium | reverse complement strand
GCTGCCGACGTGGGTCTTTACCAGTCGCAAGCTGCCGGAAGCTCCGGGCGGGGATATCCGCTTCGTCCGGGGCGACGTCCGTCCAGTGCATCGCGCCATGGCCGAGGCCGCAGCTGGCCGGAACATCTGGCTGGTGGGGGGAGGCGAGCTGGTGGGGCAGTTCCATGACCATGGCCTGCTGGACGAACTGATTGTGACGATCGCCTCGGTGACCCTGGGCGGCGGCGCGCCGCTTCTTCCCAGGGCCATTACGACACCCCCGCTTCGCCTGACCGCCGTCAGCCAGCGCGGCGCCAGCTTCGCGGAGCTGCGGTATGAGGTGCCGCGGCGGGAGCTGGATGGCTAGACGGCTCGGCGGCTCGGCGGCTCGGCGGCCCTGACCCTCGACCAACCCGCATCGGAGTCCACATGGATGAACGAACACTGTTCAATAATTTCTGGACCAACGAATCCAGGACCACCCGCAACGTGCTGGCGCGGATCCCGGAAGGCTCGGACTATCGGCCCGATCCGAAGTCACGCACCGCACAGGAAATCGCCTGGCAGATCGCCTGTGAGGAAAAGATGATCATCGAGGCGCTGGAGAGCGGCAAGGCGGAGTGGGCGCCCCCACCGATGCCGGCTTCCATGAAGGAGGTGCTCGCGGCCTACGAGCGGCAGAGCACTGGCCTGGCGGAGCGATGGCAGGCGCTGCCTGACGAACGGTGGAACGGCATGCTCGAGTTCTTCGGCAGCGAGCGCCCGGCTTCGCCGATGGCGTGGAGTTTTCTGTTTGACATCGTGCATCATCGCGGGCAGATCAGCACCTACCTGCGGCCCATGGGATCGACCGTGCCACAGATCTATGGCCCAAGCGGCGACGAACCGTGATTGTGCTGCACGTTGCACCCGAGCCCACGACGCAGGCAGCTTGAGCTCCAGCCGGGGCCTCCATGGGCATTGACATTCGTGGTGTTGCGCCGGAGCTGCTGGCATATTCGGCGCTGCTCTGTGGCCTGCTGATCCTCTTTGCCCGGTGGCCCCTGCCGAGGCGCCGCCTGTCGATTGCGGCACTTGTACTGGTCGGGATCGCACTGGCGCTCTCGGTGTTTCACGAGGCGATGGCACATCGTCTCGGCTGGACCAGCTTTTCCGTGGGATGGTTCTTCACCACCTTGTTTCTGGTCCCGGGCGGTATCCTCGGCGGATGGGCCCTGTCGGCCCTCCAGCGGCGGGGTGTGAAGCGCTGGTCCGCGACGGCGTTCGCCAGCCTCATCGCCGTCGTAACCACATGGATTGTCCCACCGATCATCATTCTCGCGATAATCATGACAACGGGGTTTCCCCCACTGGACTGAAACCAGCGTCAAAGGCACTCGGACGTGATGCTCCGTGCCTCCGTGGACCACTCCAGGAGCTCGGTCCCTTCGCTCGCGTTGCTCGCTCAGGGTGACACACCCGCGACCCGCGACCCTAGCGCATCACCCCGATCGGCGGGACATTTGCGCTGACGGCCGCCCCCGGCCTGGACCATCCCGGACCGTTCCATGACTGCTACCGCACCGCGTACCCGGACCTGGCCCATCCTCCTCTCGGGTGAGCTGCGTTCCAGCACCGATTCCGTCGAGATCCGGAGTCCATGGTCAGGCGAGGTCGTGGGTCTCGCCGGGCTCGCCGGTCCAGCCGACATCGCCTCGGCGCTCGACACCGCCGTGGCTGCCGCTCCCGCGGCTGCGGCCATGCCCTCGCACGCCCGTGCCGCCGTGCTCGACCGCATCCGCATCGGCCTGCTGGAGCGGCGGGAGGAGATGGCACGCCTGCTGGCAGCCGAGGCGGGGAAGCCGCTCGCCATGGCGCGAGGCGAGATCGATCGCGCTGCATTCGTCTTCCAGCAGGGCGCCGAAGAGGCCAAGCGGATGGGTGGCGACGTCATGCCGCTCGATCTCCAGCCGCATGGCGAACATCGCTGGGGCATCACCCGCCGCTTTCCGCTGGCTCCCATCACCGGTATCATCGCGTTCAACTATCCTGTCCTGCTCGCCGCGCACAAGCTGGCACCGGCCATCGCCTGCGGCGCCACCATGGTGCTCAAGCTCCCGCCCCAGGATCCGCTCGCGACGCTGCTGCTCGCAGAAATCATTCGCGACGCGGGATATCCGGCCGGCGCGCT
>DASSHL010000202.1:0-7799 GCA_035692845.1 Gemmatimonadales bacterium | reverse complement strand
GGTCGATCGGATTCGAAGCCGCCGAGCACCCGATGCAGGATGTCCTGTTCAACAGTGGCGTCGGGGTATCCGAGTTCAACCTTGACCAGGAAGCGATCGAGTTCGGCTTCGGGCAACGGATAAGTGCCCTCGAACTCCACGGGATTCTGGGTGGCAAAAACGGTGAATTCACTGCTCAGTTCATGCGACACGCCGTCCACCGTGACTCGGCGCTCCTGCATCGCCTCGAGCAGCGCCGCCTGGGTCTTGGCGGGCGCACGGTTGATCTCGTCGGCCAGGACCAGGTCACCAAAAAGCGGGCCCGGCCGGAAGGTGAACTGGCCATCGGCACCCAGGATGCTCACGCCGGTCACGTCCGACGGCATGAGATCAGGCGTAAACTGGATGCGGCGGAAGCCGAGACTCAGGCTCTCTGACAGCGCCCGCACGAGCAGCGTCTTGGCCGTGCCGGGCACCCCCTCGAGCAATACATGCCCGCGCGCGATCAGCGCGCCAAGTGCTTCCCGGATGGCCCGTTCCTGTCCCAGCACGACGCTGCCCACCGCCTGGATGAGCCGGGCACCGGTCTCGGCGTGCGCCGCGATGTCCGCGTCCGTCATCAGGGAGTCAGATCCTGCCACACATCCTCCACGGCTAGGGCGGCCTCACGGACGCTGTGCGCGTCTGCCCGGCCACGGGTGAGGGTGATGAGGCGCTCCGCAGCGGCGTGTCCGCGAGCGGTGCGAGTGCGCCCGGGTAGCGCCGAGAGCCAGTCACCGGTGGCATTCGCCGGCGCGTTGCCGCCGTGCGAAAGCCGGCGGCGGAGACCACGCACCACGAGGGAGACCGCGACCTCATGACCGCCAGCCGCGGCGAGTGCCGTGGCCAGCGCGTGCACATGCTCCAGCGGCGAGCGGCGACGGCGCTCGATCACCCGGCGGGCCGGCCCGAATCGGATGGCGCCAAGCAGCAGCGCAATCGTTGCCACGATCCCCAGCTGAATTATCGCCCATCCCGCCGGTGTGGTCACAAGCCAGCGCCGGGCCGCGCGCAGCATCCCACCGCCAGGCCCGAAGCCCTGATGATACTCATCCACGATCACGCGAGTGTAGGAGCCGCTTACCAGCCCGAGCGTGAATTCGCCGGCACCGGTTTCCCGGATGGTGCGATTGGCGAAGAGCCCGCCATCGGCCACGAGCAGGGCCACGCCGCCCGAGTCCGGCTGGATGCGGAGTGCCACGGGCTCACCAGTCGGCAAGGCGAGCAGGGTGTCAGCACGGTACGAGCCGGCGGAGCAAGCTGGCACCTGGCCCAGACTGCCCTTCTTCTCGCCCTCGATGGGCGCAAGCAGGAAATTGACGCGCAGTGAGTCATCCTGCAGAGACCCGAAACTTCCATATCGAGGCTGCACCGCGAGACCGAAGCAGCCGATGTACGCGTTGCTGCCAGGGCCGGCCGCGAGAACATTTCCGCCGGATGCCTGCCATGCGGCGAGCCGCAAACCGTCCATGGCGCTCAGCGGGATAGCAGGATCGAGCACGGCGAAGACCATGCCCTCGGCTGGCGGCGGCAGGTCGCCGGGACGGAGGCGGAAGCGCGCAACGTGCACATGCAGGAGGCCGAGCGCCTCAGCCCACGCACGTGCGCCCGCCGGACCCGTAAGCAGGGTGGAGCGGCGCAGGTCGCGGTCTTCCGGCCGGGCCTCGCGTTCACCCAGTGAGGCGGCGACCCAGGAGACGATCACCAGCCCGGCTGCAGCCAGCAGGAGACTAGTGCGCGGGCGCATGCCAGGTTCCGTCTGCTTCCGCGCGCCAGCGGCGGTAATCCTCAGCGCCGAATGCACCGGCGCCGAATGCCGCGCGGTAGAGCTCGCTCACCAGCCGGCGGAGCCGGGAGCGGTCTTCGTCCCCCAGCCGGGCGTCGCGCGCGCACTCGGCGGGCGTTCTCGACGCATGGTATTGCAGCAGGCCGAGCTCATCCAGCCGGCGCGCGAGGGCCACGAATGCTGCCTGTACCGCATCCGCAAAACGGCCTTCGCGCGCGAGGCGGTCGGCTTCCGCGCTGAACCACGCCGCGCCGCGGACCGGGAGCGTCCCAGGCACCGCCGCCGCATCCGCACCTTCGTCAGCTCGCTGGACGGTGCGGTAGAGAATCCAGCCGGCGTGCAGGAGGATGGCAACTAGGGCCAGGACGAGCAGCGCGATCAGGATCCGGTACACGATTGGATTCGCATCGCGCAGCGTACCCAGCCACGCCAGCAACGTGAGCCAATGCTCCCTCAGCCAGGAGAGCGCCACGTCGGGGCTGCGCCAGTCATAGGCGGGCGAGCGAAAGACCGAATCGAGCGCGGCGCGGAGCGAATCAGGTGCTACGGATGCAGGGGTCAATCGGCGAGCGACGATGCAAGGACTTCGAGGTCGAAGGCTTCCTTCCGGACGCGGAGGTCATAGTACAGGAGCGTGAGCACGCAGTAGACCAGCGGCGTGAGGAGGAGTGTCGTAATCGAGGTTGCGGCGGTGGTACCCACACTGGCCGGGCCGGGCCCCTTGCCGGCGGCAACCATGCCCCCGATGAACCCGATGGCAATGATCGGGATCATGATGATGACGCTCGAGATCATGACCAGCCCGACGACGCGGAGCCGCGACCCCTTGGTCAGGGTCCAGGAGCGGCGCAGCGCCGTGCCCGCATCGAGGTCTTCCAGCACCAGCGCCGGCGTCGAGAGCGCAAGGCCGGAAAAGACAAACACCGGCAGGAGGAGCAGGACCATCCCACCCAGGAACAGCAGGACAGCCAGGCCGATGTTCACGCCGACCTGGCCGCCCGTGATCGCCGGTGCCATGAACGCAAAGGCGCCGCCCATCGCCAGCAGCGCGGGCAGCGCCGACCCGACCAGCACCACACCGACCGCGAGCGACAGCATGATGACCGCACCAAGCTTGGGCAATGCCAGCTGGAGCGCCGGCACCGCATCCAGGCGCCGTCCCAGATAGTTCTCGGAAATGATCAGGGCAACGGCCGCGCTCGCAAGCCCCGAGAGCACGAAGGAGGCCAGGAGCATGAGGACGTACAGCCATGACATCTGGCGCCCGCTGCCGGCCATGAAGGCCTGCAGTGGCACGATGATGCCGGTACAGATGACCTGCACCAGCACCAGCGGCACGAACAGCCGCCGGAACAGGTTCACCCCGTGGTCAACGATTTCGCCGAAGCTGAGTGGGCGGAGGGTGACTGGCGGCATTGGCTTCTGGGTTGAGGGCTGAGTGCTGGGCAAGTCGACCTGCGACCCACGACTCACGACTCACGATCAAAGATGCTCCCGCACCGCCTTCCGCGCGAGTCCTCTCCGGCAGTACGTTGGAGCATGCCGCCACCAGCGCCCGCCCCGCCGGACCTGCGCAAGCATCTCGTGGTCGAGACGCCCGAGCATGTGGCGCTTGACTACGAGATCGCGGGCATCGGCTCACGCGCCGCGGCTGCATTCCTCGACCAGCTGATCGTTGTCGCGCTTGTCATCGCGCTGGGTCTCGTCTTCATCCTGACCCGCATCGGACCCACGCTCTTCGGCCCGCTTGCCGGTGCGCTCATGCTGGGCGCGGGCTTCGCTACCTGGTACGGCTACTTCATTTTCTTCGAGGCGTTTCGCCACGGCCAGACGCCCGGCAAGCGCTGGCTCGGCCTCCGGGTCGTGAGCGAGTCGGGCCACGCCGTGAGTCGTTCCGGAGCGGTCCTGCGTAACCTGCTCCGCGTGGCCGACTTCCTCCCTCCCCCATACCTGGGCGGCGCCCTCCTGGTCGTGCTCCATCCGCGCGGACGACGCCTCGGTGACATCGTGGGCGGAACCGTGGTCGTCCGCGACCGGCCTGCCGAAATTGTCCGGGCCAGCGACGTGCAGACCGACGACGGCGACACCGTGGTGGGTGCTCCCGAGCTCAGCGACCGCGAATTTGTCCTGCTCGAAGCGTTCGTGGAACGCGCGCCACTGCTCATTCCGGAAGCGCGTGAGCAGCTGGCAGCACGACTGGTTCAGCAGGTGGCCGATGCCCTCCAGGATGTTGCGCCGGACGCGTCACTCTGGCGTCGCCTCGACGCACTGCTCGAGCTCGAGCGACGTCGCCGAGCCACGGGCCTGACCTCGCGTGGAGGCGGTCCAGCGTGGCAGCTCGTCGCCCGGCAGGCATCCCGATGGGACGAGTTCGACGCGTTGGCGTCCCGGGTGCAGCGGCGCGGCCTCGATGACCTCACACCAGCCGAGCTGCCCGATTTCGCGGCGCGCTATCGCGAGGTCGCGGCCGATCTCGCGCGGCTCCGGACGTATGGCGCGGAGCCGCGCATCATCGAACGACTCGACCGCCTCGTTGCGGCCGGTCACAGCGCGCTCTACCGGAACGAGGGCCACGCGCTGCGCCGGGCGTGGAAGGTGATCACGTGCGAGTGCCCGGCCGCTGTGGTCGGTGCGTGGCGCGAGGTCGTGCTTGCCTGCCTCATGTTCAGTGTGCCCGCGGCGGTGGGGTACCGGATGCTGCGGGACAGGCCGCAGCTCGCCGAGGAAGTCCTGCCAGCCGTCATGCTCGATCGCGCCGAAGCGGGCCGCGAAGCACGCGGCACTGGACAGCGCTACGTCGAGGTCGCGGCACGGGTCCGTCCCGCGATGGCATCGGCCATCATCACCAACAACGTGCGGGTCGCGCTCTACTGCTTTGCCGGGGGCATTTTCCTCGGCGTCGGGTCGCTGGTGCTGCTGGCACTCAATGGCCTGCAGCTTGGCGCCTCATTCGGCCATTTCGTGAACGTGGGACTGGGCGCCTACCTGGGCGAGTTCATCATCGGCCATGGCGTGCTGGAGCTCACCGCCATCTGGATCGCAGGTGGCGCCGGCTTCCTGCTGGGCCGCACGCTCGTTGCACCGGGGGAGTTGGCCCGCTCCGACGCGCTGGTGCTGGCGGGGCGGCGCGCCGTCCGCATGCTCGGTGCGTGCGTGGTCTGCCTGCTCGTGGCGGGGCTGATTGAAGGGCTCGTGTCTGCGAGTACTGCGGCGTGGACGGGACGACTGGCGGCGACGGGGGCGAGTCTGCTGTTTCTGGCGGGATACTTGGTGAGAGGCGTGAAGGCTGAAGGCTGAAGGCTGCGCGAACGTACCTGCTGTGAGCCTTCAGCTTTCAGCTTTCAGCTTTTGGCTCTCCACCCACACTCTCTCTCAAAATCCCTCGCATGCGAATGGCCAGCTTCTCGATTTCGCGGAGGCTGGTAGTGGTCTCGTCATCGAGTGCCGACTCATTCAGGAGCAGGAGCTGGGTCTCGGCGAGCAACGCGGCGAGGGGATTGGCCAGGTCGTGGCGGAGGCGGGAAATGCGGCTCTGGTCCTCCATTCAGGCCAGCGACCGATAAAGATCCCTGATGTGATGTTCGCGCAGGCCCTGCAGGGAGTGCCACAGGTCATCTTCCAGCGCGCCACAGAAGATTTCCGCCGTGCTCCGCTCCTCGCCATTGTCGGCGTCGGTGAACTGGAGCCGGCCGCGCCAGGTGCCATCTTCGCCGCGGCGCACCAGCAGTGCCATGGCAACCTGGCGCCCGTCCAGCCGCAGCAGTTCCAGCTCGTACTGGCGAATTTCGCGGGGATCCCGGGATGACGAGCGGGCGTTGAGCAGGCTCATCGCACCTCCTCATGAATCCGGCGTGGGACGTCCGGCGGTACTGTCATGACCACCGCCGGCATGCCCAAAGATGATATGGCGCAACGGGATGCGCAATGTGGACGTGGGTCGCGGGACGCGGGACGAAGGTCGAGCGTAGACCGACGAGGTGCGACCCGCAGCCTGCGACCCGCGACCCGCGACCCGCGACTCACAATACAAACGGCACCGGCACGAACGTCAGCACGAACACGACGATGCATGCCCAGCCGATCCACCGGCGTCCCGGCGGGACCGGTCGCTCGGGAGCGAGGACGCTCGGGTGGGTCCAGCGGCCGCCGCCGATCAGGAGTGCCAGGATGGCCCAGACCCACCAGCTCGGTGACGAGCGCCCCAGCAAGAGCAAACCGATGAGGGCCGCGGCGCCGATGGTCGTCTGCCGGCGGCCAAACATGGCATAGAGCACATGCCCGCCATCCAGCTGGCTCAGCGGCACCAGGTTGAGCGCGGTGACGAACGCACCGACCCAGCCGGCGAACGCCATCGGACTCAGCGCGACCGCGGCTGCATCCGGAAAGAAATGCCGGCGCAGCGCCAAGGTGAGCAGGGAGTCGCCGAGATAAATCTCCCGCCCCGCATAGGTAACGAAGTCGCCCGCTGACTGGGCGGTGACGGTCAACGCCTCGCTGTGCGCATAGCCCAGCCAGAGCACCACCAGCGTCACGACAAAGCCCGCGAGCGGGCCCGCCGCGCCCACATCGAGCAACTGGCGCCGGTCGAGCACGGGCGAGCGCATGCGAATGAATGCGCCGAGACTGCCTATGGGCGAAAGCGACGGCGGCACGGGCAGGAAGAACGGCGGTGAGGTATCGATGCCATAGCGGCGCGCAGTGAAGTAATGCCCGAGTTCGTGCACCAGGAGGATGGCCAGCAATGGGAAGGCGAAGCTGGCGCCGGGCAGGATCTCGCGCCAGCCCCCCTGCAGCACATCGCCAAAGAAGTGGAAGCCGCTGAGGATGGCGCCGCCCACCGCGCCGTAACGCGTGAGCTCAACGCTCGGCGTCCACACGCCGGCCAGCGTGGCGCCGGCGCCGAGGGCACAGATGACCGTGAGCAGGCCAAGGCCCAGGTGAAGCCACCAGCGCTCGCCGTGTTCACCGGCGACAGGCCGGACCAGCACCAGGCCACTGCGGCTGCGGTCGGTCCAGTAATGCGCGCCGGGCCAGCGCTTGAGCGCCGTGGCGAGTTCAGGTGATGGGCCACGGTGCCCCGGAGCGACGACGGCATCCACGTACTCGCGCCCGCCCAGGCGGAGAACCCGCCAGGCCTCGAAGGCCCGGCTCAGGTCATCAAAGCCCGCGGCGGACACTCGGCCTCTTGACGGCGCGAACGGCAGAGCGTACGTTCCGGCATTGCACTCCAGACCCTGCGCGGCCATTTATCCCCAAGCCAGTCTGATCACGCACGCCGGGCTCCCCCGGAACGAAGATCCGCATATATCCGAGCCAATTCTCCTGTCACTTTCCTGTCTGCCGGGTGCCCTGACGCCCGGCGCTCCTTGCCGGAGTCCCTTCCGTGGATATCGCTGAACTGAAGCAGAAGTCGGTCGCCGAGCTGCATGCCCTGGCCGAAGAACTCAACATCACCAACTACTCAGGCCTCCGCAAGCAGGATCTCATCTTCAAGATCGAGCAGTCGCTGCTGGACCGGGACACCGTCATCCGGGGCGAAGGCGTGCTCGAAATCCTGCCCGAAGGCTACGGCTTCCTGCGAAGCCAGGACTGGAACTATCTCTACGGGCCGGACGACATCTATGTGAGCCCGAGCCAGATCAAGCGGTTCGACCTGCGCACCGGTGACACGGTCATGGGACAGGTCCGGCCGCCCAAGGAAGGCGAGCGCTACCTCGCCCTGCTCAAGGTCGAGAAGGTCAACTTCGAGGAGCCGGAGAAGACCAAGCACCGGATCGCCTTCGACAACCTCAAGCCGCGCTACCCTGACCGGCGCATCCGGCTGGAGCGCGCCACCGGCGACCTGTCCATGCGGGTAGTGGACCTGCTGTCTCCCATTGGCATGGGGCAGCGCGGGCTGATCGTGGCCCCGCCCAAGGCCGGCAAGACCATCCTCCTGCAGAAGCTCGCCAATGCCATCTCGGAAAATCATCCGGAGATCGCGCTCATCGTCCTG
>DASSHL010000201.1:0-9089 GCA_035692845.1 Gemmatimonadales bacterium | reverse complement strand
GGCAGGGACGCCGGGCTCGTCAGCAGCGGCACTGCTGGCATGGCTCGCCACCCAGGACGCGGCGCGCACCTTCGCGGTGGTTGCGGCGACGCCGGCCGATGCCGAACACTGGCTTTCCGACCTGCATCTCCTCTGCGGCAAGGCCGTGGCGCTCTATCCCCAGCGGGAATCGCTGGGCGAGGATGAGGCGCATCTGGAGATCGCGGGAGAGCGGGCCGAGACGCTGGCGGCGCTCCTTGGCGGCAAGGTGCGCCTGCTCGTGACCACGGTGCGCGCGTCCCTCGAGCGTACCCGCGTGCCCGATGCCATTGCCCAGCTTCGGCTGGATATCGGACGGGGAGACACACTTCCTCCCGGGACACTCGCGGAGCGGCTCGCCGAGATGGGCTATGAGCGGGTGGCGACGGTCACCGAAGTGGGGCAGTTCAGTGTCAGGGGCGGGATCGTCGATGTCTATGGTTTCGGCATGGCGCTGCCGGCGCGGCTCGAATGGTGGGGCGACGACATAGCGTCGCTGCGCGGGTTTGACCTGACCAGCCAGCGCTCTGGTGCAGAACAGGATCGGATCGTCATCCTGCCGCTCAAGGCGGGGCCCGCCGCACCGCAAGCCGCAGGCGCAGCGAGTGGAAGCCGGCGCAGCCTGCTCGACCTCCTGCCGCCCGACACACTGGTGCTGCTCGAGGCAGAAAGTCCGGCGCTGGATGAAGCCGTCCGCGCCTGGGATGAGGCCGCGCACCATCTCGACGTGGCCCGTCGCCGAGGCGATGACGTGCCACGCCGGGAAGAAATTTTCGCCGATCCGGAGCAGTGGCGCGCGCAGCTGGACAGCTTTGCCCGGCTGCTCCTGCGTGGCAGCAACGCCGACATTCAGCTGGGCTGGTTGCCGCCGGAACGGCTGGATCGCGATCTGGGCCAGCTGGCAGCCCTGCTGCGCAGCGACCCGCCGACCCTCATTCTCTGTGACAACGAAGGCCAGCGTGACCGGCTCGAGGAACTCCTCGACGAACGAGGTGTCCACGCCTCGCTGACGGTGGGCGCGCTGGATGGTGGCTTCGTGCTCCCTCGCCTCAGGGTGCTCACCGACCATGAAATCTTCCGGCGGGCTCGCCGGGTACGGCGCACACGCCGCTATCGCGCGGCGGCGCCGTCGCTCGCCACCGGTGTGCTGGCCGAGGGTGATTACGTGGTGCACCTTGAGCATGGCATCGGGGTCTACCGCGGGATCGAAACGATCAGCGTGGGCCAGAGCACGCTGGAAGTCGCGATCCTGGAATACGAAGGCGGTTCCCGTCTCAACGTGCCGCTCTACCGGCTGGACCAGCTGGAGCGCTATCGCGCGGGTGGTGAAGACGGTGATCGCCCGCCACCCAGGATTCACCGGTTGGGGGGAACCAGCTGGGCCCGGGTGCGGGACCGCGCGCAGCAGGCCATTCGCAAGATGGCGGCGGAACTGCTGGAGCTCTATGCCCGGCGCAAGGTGGCGGCCGGCTTCGCCTTTCCGCCAGACACGCGCTGGCAGCGCGAGCTGGAAGCGAGCTTTCTCTATGAGGACACCCGCGACCAGCGCCGGGCCACCGACGAGATCAAGCGGGACATGGAGCGCCCGCTGCCGATGGACCGCCTGCTGGTGGGCGACGTGGGGTACGGCAAGACCGAGGTCGCCGTGCGTGCGGCCTTCAAGGCGGTGCAAGGCGGCAAGCAGGCTGCGGTGCTGGTGCCTACCACCATCCTGGCGGAACAGCACGGGCACACCTTCGCGGAGCGCCTCGCCGATTATCCCATCACGGTCGAGGTGCTCTCGCGCTTCCGCACGGCCAAGGAGCAGAAGGATGTGCTGGAACGGCTGGCCAGGGGAACCGTGGACGTCGTCATCGGCACCCACCGCCTGCTTTCCAAGGACGTGAAGTTCCACGACCTCGGCCTGCTCGTGGTGGACGAGGAACATCGCTTCGGGGTCCGCCACAAGGAGCGGCTCAAGGCCTTTCGCCTGGCCGTGGACGTGCTCACCCTTACCGCCACGCCGATTCCTCGCACGCTGCATCTCCGCCTCGCGGGCCTCCGCGATCTGTCCCTGATCGAAACCGCGCCGCGCGATCGCTCTCCGGTCCTGACCTTCGTGGAGCCATGGGACGACGCGCTGCTCGAGGAAGCGCTCGCGCGCGAGGTGGACCGCGGCGGGCAGGTGTTCTTCGTGCACAATCGCATCGAGACGATTGACACGATTGCCGAGCGGGTGCGGCACCTGGCTCCAAGGGCTCGCGTTGGAGTGGCCCACGGCCAGCTGCCGGCGGACGAGCTGGAAGAGGTCATGCGGCGCTTCGTGGCGGGCGAGGTGGACATCCTCGTCACCACGATGATCGTGGAATCGGGCCTTGATGTGCCCAACGCCAATACGATGATCGTCCATGATGCGCACCGCTTCGGGCTGGCGCAGCTCTATCAGCTTCGCGGCCGCGTGGGGCGGAGCCATCGCCGTGCCTACTGCTATCTCCTCGTGCCGGACATGATGGACCGGGACGCCGAGGAACGCCTCAAGGTCCTGGAGCACCACAGCGACCTGGGGGCAGGATATCGGATTGCCCTCAAGGACCTGGAGATCCGGGGTGCGGGCAACCTGCTGGGCGCGGAACAATCGGGGCACGCCCACGCGGTCGGGTTCGATCTCTACATGCGGTGGCTGGAGGAGACCGTGCGGGCACTGCGGGGACGGGGCGAGGAGACGCCGGCGCCGCCGGACGTAGTGCTCGACGCGGCGGCGCACCTGCCCGATGCCTACGTGGCGGATGACGACGTCAAGCTCGATATCTACCGCCGACTGGCGCGGGCGGAGTCGTCTGGCGAAATTGATGGGCTTGGCGCCGAACTGCGCGAACGCTTCGGGCCGATGCCCGAACCGGCGGCGATGCTGCTGCACCTGAGCCGCCTCAGGCGGCTGGGTGCGGTCCTGGGTCTCCAGCACGTGACCCTCCGGGGTGATGAAGCCCGGCTCACCTTTCGCGACGGCGCCGTGCCACGTCTCGCTGCCCTGTCCGCGGCGCTCGATGACGTCCAGTTGGCGGCCGATGTGCGCCGCACCGTACCGTTGTCTCTCCGGATCCAGCGCCTGGGCGGAGAGGCCCTTACACCCGCACTGGTCCGCGCCCTGCGCGTCGTGGCCGGCCATGCGGAGGCCCCCGGCTCGCCGGTCTGATGTCCGGGCCCTCTTTCACCTCATGGAGCAGGCATGCGTCGTCTGATGCTGTTGGTCGCGGTGGTGGCACTCACGGGATGCTCGGATGTGCGGAGTCTCTTCAAGGCCCACGCCGACGAGGCCGCCTCGGCGGGATCCATGACGCTCTCCTCCGAGCGCTTGGCCGAGATCCTGGTCGGGCCCAAGGGAGTGCGGCTCAACAGTGATGCGGCCCAGTTTGTCACCGGGCTCTGGCTCGACTACGCGCTGTTCGCCGAAGCCGTGGCTGACCGCCGGTTGCCCACCGATTCCGCCGCGGTGGCGGAGGCGCTCTGGCCCGCCGTGACCAGCATCAAGGCCAGCCGCTGGTTCGATTCGGTCGTCGCCCGGAACCTCAGCCTCACCGATGCCGGCCTTGACAGCGTCTTCACCAGTGGGCCGCTGCGCGTCTTCCAGCACATCCTCTTCTCCGTGTCGCAGACGGCGACTCCCGAAGAGCGGGATGTCGCGCACAAGAAGGCCGAGGCGGCGCTGGCCCAGATCCGGAGTGGCACCAGTTTCGGCGCGTTGGCAAGCCGGCTGTCGCAGGATGCCGGGAGCGCGCGGGACAGCGGCTACCTGCCGCCCGCCGCGAAGGGCCAGTACATGGTGGCATTTGACAGCGCCGGCTGGACGCTCGCGCCCGGCCAGGTGAGCGGGATCATCGAGACGCCGTACGGATACCATATCATTCGCCGCCCCACGCTTGCCGATGCGCGAAGCCGTTTCGTCGATGCCGCGCAGCAGGTGGTCAAGGCGCGGGTCGACTCGATGTACTTTGACAGCCTCGCCGCCGAAAAGAAGCTCCAGATCGTGCGGAGCGCCCCGGCGCGCGTGCGTGAGGCGCTGGACGACAAGGAGGCCGCGCGCATGTCCACCGACAAGCTGGCCACCTGGTCCGGTGGTGCGCTGACCGTGGGCAGCCTCATGCGCTGGATCGGTGAACTGCCGCCCGCGTACCAGCAGGAGCTGCCGCAGTTTCCCGACTCGTCCATGGCGCACTACGTGAAGGTCGTCGCCCAGAACGAGATGGCCCTGGAGGATGCGGACAAGGCGCACGTGGGGCCCACCACGGAAGAATGGGCCGGGCTGCAGCAGCAGTATCGGGCCCAGGTGGACTCGTTGAAGAGCGAGATGGGCCTCGGTTCGGATGTCACCGACTCCAGCATCGCGGCGCCCCAGCGCCACCAGGTCGCCGCCCTCAAGCTCAAGACCTATTTCGACCGCATCATCACCGGCAAGCAGCGGGCACGCCGCCTGCCGGCCTCACTGGGCGACGTCCTGCGTGACCGCGTCGAGCATCACGTGTATCAGGGCGGCATCCAGCGCGGCCTCGAGCTGGCGCAGCGCAAGAAGGCCCAGGAGTCGCTGGACACCACCCAGGCCGCGCCCAGCGGGCAGCCGCCCGCCATGCGTCCGGCCCCGGGCCCGGCGCCGATGCAAGGCGATAGCGGGTCGTAAGTCGTACGTCGTAAGTCGTACGACGTATGACTTACGACTCTCCCGGAGAGCAGCATGCAGTCACGAATTTTTGTTCTTGCCACGGCGCTGGCGGTCGCGTCCGCGCCGTTGCAGGCGCAGGATTCGGCCAGCTACGCCCTTCGCGGCGACACGGCCTACACGGTGGACCGTATCGTCGCTGTCGTGGGCTCCGAGCCGATCCTCCAGTCGCAGGTGGACGAGCAGGTGTTCACCGCGCTCGCCAACAATCCGAACCTCAAGCTGAACACCGCGACGGACACGGCGCGGATGCGCGCCCAGGTCCGTGACCAGATCATCAACGAAGAGCTGATGGTGCAGGCAGCCAAGCGCGACACGGCGGTGAAGGTCACCGACCAGGACGTGAATGCTTCCGTGGACCAGTCGTACAAGCAGGCTCGTGGCCGGTTCTCGTCTGAAGTGGATTTCCAGAAGGAACTGCACCAGGCTGGCTTCGCCTCGGTGGACGAGTATCGCCGCTTCCTCGCCGACCGGCAGCGGCGCCAGCTCCTGCAGCAGGCGCTGATTGCCCGGCTCAAGGAGACCCGGAAGCTCAAGCCGGTCAATCCGACGGAATCGGAGATGCGCGCGGCGTTCGAGGAAGGGAAGAGCCAGCTGGGTGAACGGCCCGCCACGGTCTCGTTCCGGCAGATCGTCATTGCGCCGCGGGCCTCGGACTCGGCGCGCGCGCGCGCGTACCAGCTCGCCGACTCGATTGCCAAGGCGCTGCGCGAGGGCGGGGATTTCGCCACTGCGGCCAAGCGCTTCTCCCAGGATCCCGGTTCCAAGGATCAGGGCGGCGACCTGGGCTGGACCCGGCGCGGCACGCTGGATCGCAAGTTCGAGGCAGCCGCGCTGGCTCTCAAGCCGGGCATGATTTCCAATCCGGTCGAGACCAGCTTCGGCATCCACGTCATCCAGCTGGAGCGGACCGAGCCCACCGCGATCCACGCCCGGCACATCCTCATCATTCCCGAGACCACTCCCGCCAACGTGGACAGCGCCCGTGCGTTCGCGACCCGGCTCGCCGACAGCCTCCGCCACGGCGCATCGTTCGACTCGCTCCAGGCGCGCTTTCATGATGAGTCGGAGGAGAAGGTCGCCAACGACGTGCCCGTAGATCAGCTGCCGCCGGTCTACGGACAGGCAGTGGCCGATGCCGACAGCGGGCAGGTGGTGGGCCCGTTCGACCTGAGCAGTCCCGATGGCAAGCTCAAGTTCGCCATTCTCGAGGTGACAGCTCGCCGCGCGGCGGGCGAGATCGTGTACAGTGATGTGAAGGACCAGCTTCGTACCAACCTGGCCGAAAACCTCGCCACCCAGCGCTATCTCGACCACCTGCGCCAGTCCACGTACATAGACATTCGCACGCCGTGACGGTCCGGCTGGCCGTGACGCTCGGTGATCCACGGGGCATCGGCCCCGAGATCACCGGGCGCGCGCTCGCCGAGCCGCTCGATGCCGAGCTGGTGCTGGTCGGTGCGGAAGACCAGGTCGCGCCCCTGCCCGCGGCACGGCGGGTGAGCGTCGGGAGCTGGGGGCTTGGCGTTGGCGAGGGCAGCGATCACGTCCGTGCAGTCCGGGCCGGCCGCATCACTGGCCACGCCATCGAGACTGCCGCGCGCATGGCGATGGCGGGTGAGGTGGACGGCATCGTCACGGCGCCGGCCAACAAGCACGCCCTTCACCTGGCCGGATTTCCCTGGCCCGGCCATACCGAGTGGCTGGCCCACCTCGCGGGTGATGTCCCGGTGGCCATGATGCTCGCGTCGGATCGCCTCCGCGTGGTGCTGGTGACCACGCACGTGCCGCTTCGCGATGTACCGGCGCTGCTGACGACGGAACGGGTGGTGACCACGGGTCGCATCACGTCACAAGCACTGCAGGACTGGTTCGGGCTGGCCGCACCCCGGCTGGCGGTGTGCGCACTGAATCCGCACGCAGGCGAAAACGGCGCGTTTGGCGACGAGGATAGCCGGGTGCTGGCGCCGGCGGCAGCGGAACTCGGTGCAGCCGGCCCGTTGCCCGCTGACACGGTGTTCGTGCGTGCGCTGAAGGGAGAATTCGACGCGGTGCTCGCGCCGTATCATGATGTTGGCATGACGGCCATCAAGGTGGCCAGCTTCGGCGAGGCAGTGAATGTGACCCTCGGGCTTCCATTTCCCCGCACGTCACCGGACCACGGCACGGCTTTCGATATCGCCGGCACGGGGAAGGCCGATCCTTCGAGCATGCGACGGGCGCTGGAGATGGCGGTGGAGTTAGGGCGTAGGGCGTGGGGCGTGGGGCGTGCGGGGGTGTAAGTCGTACGTCATGAACCGCATGCCCCAAGCCTCAAGCCCCACACCTTCACTTCACCAACCGCACGCTCCGCACCCGTCGCCCATCCATTTCCGCCACCTCGAGCACCCGTTCGCCCGCGGCCACCCGGTCGCCCGGCCGGGGCAGGCGGCCCAGCGCGCCGAACACCCAGCCACCGATCGTGGTGTAGTCCGCGTCGTCGAGCGACGTGCCGTGCTCGGCGTTGAAGTCGCCGAGTGGCGTGGCACCGTCGATCAGCGCCACGCCTTTTTCCTGGAGGCGGACCTCGGGCGTGTCATGCTCGTCGAAGATGTCGCCGACGATTTCCTCAAGCAGGTCTTCCATGGTGACGAGCCCGGCGGTGCCGCCGTACTCGTCGAGCACCACCGCCATGTGGCTCTTGAGCCGCTTCATGTCGGCGAGGACGTCCTCTACCTCGCGCGTGCCCGGCACGAAGAGCGGCTCGCGCATCACCGAGCGGACATTATCGTGGGGCCCCTTGCGCAGGGCCGCCAGGATGTCCTTCGAATGGACGATGCCCACGATTTCATCGAGTGATTCGGCGTAGACCGGATAGCGCGAGCGCCCGAAGTGAGCCACCTGATCCGCCGCCTCCTCGATCGACAGCTCCTGTTCCAGCGCGGCAATCCGGGTACGCGGCGTCATCACCTCCTGCGCCGATTTTTCGCTGAACTCGAACACGCCCTCCAGCAGCCGGGCATCGCGCTGCAGGAGGCTGCCGCCTTCTTCACTCTGTTCGACGAGCAGCCGGAGTTCCTCCGGCGAATGGAGGCGTTCGTGCTCGCCGGGGGCGGAGACGCCGATCAGGCGCAGCAGCATGTTGGCCGTACCGTTGAGGATCGCGATCGGTACCGCCATGACCCAGCTGAAGCCGAGGAGCGGCATGGCCACCCACCGGCTGACGGTCTCGGGAAAGAGCAGCGCCACGGCCTTCGGCACCAGTTCGCCCAGGATAATGTGCAGGACCGTAATGATGATGAAGGCGATGATCGAGGCGAGGCTGTGCGATGCGATCGCGGCAAGTGTGTCCGGCAGCCAGCCGAGTACCCGGTTGATGAGCGAGGCCAGGGCGGGCTCACCAATCCAGCCAAGTCCCAGCGAGGCGAGCGTGATGCCAAGCTGGGTAGCCGAGATGTAGCGGTCCAGTGATTGAACGGCCTGCCGCGCGAGTCTAGCTTTGCGGTCACCGGCGTTGGCCAGCTCGTCCAGCCGGGTGCGCCGGGATCCGACCAGGGCAAATTCGGCTGCAACGAAGAACGCGTTGGCCAGCACCAGGACCACGACCAGTGCGAGGCCGAGGGCTATTGAGGGGCCGCCGTCGGTTTCCATGGGTTTCAAGTGTAACGATCGAACGGGCTTCGTGCGAGAAAGGATGGTCCATGGAGGCGCATCAGCATGTCGGTCATGACGATGCGACGCCGCTTCGGCGGCTGCGCTGGGTGCTGTTGCTCACCGCGACCTTCATGGTGGTCGAGGCCCTCGGCGGCTGGCTGGCCGGCTCGCTCGCGCTCCTGGCCGATGCCGGCCACATGCTCACCGATGTGGCGGCGCTTGGGCTTTCGCTGCTGACCGCCTTCGTTGGCGCCCGTCCGGCGGATGACCGGAAGACCTACGGCTATCGCCGCTGGGAAATCCTGGCCGCTGCCATCAACGCGCTGGCTCTCTTCGTCATCGCCGGCTGGATTGTGTTCGAGGCGGCTCACCGCCTTCGGGAGCCTCGGCCGGTCGCCGGTGGACTGCTTCTCGTGATCGCGCTGGCAGGTCTTCTGGTCAATGCGGTTTCGCTCCGGGTGCTCCACGCCTCTCACTCACACAACCTCAATGCCCGGGGTGCCTACCTCCATATCCTGGGCGACCTGCTGGGAAGCGCAGCCGCAGTCCTGGCCGGCGGGATCATCCTGATTACCGGCTGGACGCCGGCGGACCCGATCCTTTCCGTTTTTGTGGCGCTGCTGCTGGTGGTCAGTGCGTGGCGACTCCTGCGTGAAAGTCTCGACGTCCTGCTCGAGGCCGTGCCACCCGGCATCTCGATGCACGAAGTGGAGCGCCGGATGCGTGCCGTGGCCGGGGTCGCGGATGT
>DASSHL010000200.1:0-6562 GCA_035692845.1 Gemmatimonadales bacterium | reverse complement strand
CGGAACCCGACGCCGCGCACCTTGTCCTGCAGCGCCACCAGGTGGCCGGTGACACGCTGGTTCCCATGTCGCAGGTTCAGCTGGCGCAGGTCGTAGGCAGTGCGCAGGCCGGTCTCCGACTTGGCCGCCATGGTGCCGCTGCCGGTAAAGGGCGGGAAGTCAGGCGAGACCCAAAGCAGGTCGGTGAGGCTCACCTTCGGCGCCTCGAGCTGGAAATCGAAGAGCAACGTGTCGTCGGGCCAGGTCACGGCACCGCCACCCGCCACCTCGGTATTGGGAAGCGCCCCACGTTCGAGACTGAAGATGGCGCTGTCGCCACGGATGACGACGCGCCCGCGCAGGTCGGTGACGGTGACGCCAGGATCGTTCACCCGGGCGGTCAGCGAGTCGAGGTCGAGCGTGAAGGGCTTCCGGTCGGGCGTCGAGATCTGCAGGCGCGTGAGCACGGTGGTCAGGTCATTCAGCTGGATGACGCGGCGATACCCTTCCGGCGTGGAATCAATGATGCGACCTGGATGCTCGTGCTGCGCCGCGAGCGCGCTGTCAAACTGGGCCCGGGTCCACGTCGTGTCGGGCCGCCAGGGAAACGCGATGCTCAGGGTTCCGTCGTTCACCTGCACATCGTGAAAGGCCACCAGCGGCGGCGTGCCGCCCTTCTTCCCCTGCCCCAGCCGAAGGATGTCGGCGTAGTTCATCACCCCGTTGTGGTGCTGGATGATGTGGATCTCGGGCTGGTCCAGCGCCAGGCGGGTAAGGACGATGTCACCCGCCAGAAGCCGGGTGATCGAGTAGCCCACGCGCGCGCGCGGCACTCGCGCCAGCAGGACGCCCTGGGTGTCCCGCACCACCACATCCTGCAGGGTGAGGTCATAGAGGAACGAGCCCGAGATGCTCCGCACCGTGATGCTGCCGTTCACGACGTTGTTCAGCTGGTCTGACACCGCGCGCGCGAGCAGGTCGCGCCCCGGCGGCGTGAGGATGAGCGACGCCAGCACGCCGAGGACCGTGGCGATGGTGCCCAGGAGAAAGACGAAGACGAAGCGTGCGGCTCGGCGACGCATGTCAGAACGGCTGCCCGACGGCGAAGTGCACCGCGTAGCCGTAGCCGGAGGGCTTGTACGGCGTGCGGGTCGCGTCACGGGTCAGGCTGTTGTCGGGCTCGACAATGAAGAACTGCCCCGGGGCGAGCCCGCGCGGATTGTAGGCGACATCGAGCCGGGCCGGCCCCAGCGGCGTGGCGATCCGGAGGCCGATGCCCGGCGTCACCACGATCCGCGATGACGTCACGCCCCGTTCCCACATGGTGCCGGCGTCCACGAACGCGGCCAGCCGCATCCGCTCGCCGAAGACGGGCGAAGGCATGCGCAGCTCCACGTTGGCCACGGCCACCGTGTTGCCGCCGGTCGGGTAGATCTGCACCGAGTCGCGGTCGAGCGGCTCACCCGCGCTGGCCATCGAGTCCAGGTGCGTGCGCGTAGTGACATACACCACGGGGCCAAGCAGGTTGCGGGGAAAGCCGCGGATGTCGCTGGGGCCGCCGGCGTAGAACCGTTCCTCCGGGGGAACGAAGCTCGCCAGCGACTGCTGCAGCTTCACCGGAGAAAAAATGGCGCCGGCGTGGAGGTGCCAGCTGAACACCATGCTGCGGCCAATCGGGTGATACGCGGCGAAGTCGCCCATGACGCGGGTGAACTGCTGGACCGGGTCGGAACCGATGAAGCGCGATGCCACCGTCAGCTCGCCGCTCGCGACGAAGCCGCGCGAGGGGTTGATCGGGTTGTTGGAACGGGGAATGGCCCCGGTGGCACTGACGGTGGCGAGCCGGCGGCGCTGGGTGAGGAAACTCACGTCGGCCGGATTGCAGGCGTTGAAGAAGGCGCAGAAGATGAAGGGCGACGCGTCGGTGCGTCCCAGTGAGAGATTGTACGTGAGCGAGAGTGGGAGCCGGTGCACCGGTGTCTCCCGGGTGATCCCCACGCTGGCGCCGAATTCCTGCCGGCGGTACACCTTGAACTCGCTGCGCCGTTCCACGTAAGCCGAGACCACGGCGGTGTTGTTGGGCGAGAGGAAGGCGGGACGGCGCAGGGTCGCCGTCAGGTTGTAGGTGAGCTTGCTGGAGCCGATGGTGTCATCGGCCACCGGGTGGCAGATGGTCTTGTCGAGTCCCCAGTCCGTCGGCGAGCCCACGCCGATCTTGGCCACGCGGGTCGAGAGATCGAGCAGCCGTCCCTCGCCCAGGAAATTCCGGAAGGTGATGCCGGCGGTGCCGCGCAGGCAGTCGGTGGTGCCGTAGCCCACCGAGGCGCGGGCCCGCCGCGGCTCCGCTTCCGCCACCTGCACCAGCAGCGGCACCGAGTCGGAGCCCGGCACGAAGCGGGTCGTGTCCATGTTGACCGACGCGAGCCGGAAGAGGTCGCTGTTGTAGAGGTTGCGCTGGCTCTCGAAGAGATCGTCGCGCGCGTACTCCTCGCCAGGCCGGGCGGTCAGCAGCGAGACGACCGTCTTCGCCGTGGTGCGATCGGTGCCGGTCACGTTCACGCTGCCCACGACCGCGTGCTGGCCGGGCACCACGTCCAGCGTGACCGACGCCTGTCGCTCGGTGGTCCGCAGGATGTAGCTCACCAGTACGTCGGCCGAGGGATAGCCGCGGTTCTCCAGCCGGAAGCTGATGGTGTCCGCCGCCGCCTGCATCACGATGCGGCTGAACACGTCGCCTTCCTGCATGGGCAGGTCCACCGTCACTTCCTCGCGGACCTCCTGGGGGAGCGAGTCGAGCCCGCTCACCTGGAACGACTGCACCCGGACCGGTTCGCCCTCGGTAATCTTGAAGGTGAGGTAGATGTCCTCGGGTGTGCGCCGCACCAGCGTGTCCACCACGACGTCGGGGTAGCCGCTCTTCCGGTACAGCACCGCGATGCGGAACACGTCGCGCTCGAAATCGACCTGGTCGAAGTAGCGCTTCTCGCCCAGTCCCATCCAGCGAAAGAGCGGGCTGGTGGCCAGGGTCGCTGACTTGGTGGTGACAATGCTGGCGGCGAGCACGTCATCCGAGATGGCGTGGTTGCCGTCAAAGGAGAGCTTCCGGACCACGAGGTCCCCGTTCCGCTGCGCGTGCGCCTCCCGCCCGGCCCCGGCGAGGACCAGTGAGAGCAGCATCAGGACCCGGAACGCCCGGCCAGCGGCCGGAGGCGCCTGAGAGTGACGAAAAAACGAACGCACGCGCCTCCCCGAGGCCAGCGCGGAACCGCGCAAACCGTCGTTGACGACATTCTGTAAGCACGGTATTTTGAGCAACTTACGTCGTGGTGTCAACTTTTTGACGCCCCACCCCCCTCGCCGCACTGCCGGGAATCTGAACGTCTATGCGTCCACTGCACCTTCTGGGGCTGGTTACGCTTGCCGGAATTGCCGCCTGCGGCGACCACGGCGCCGGCGATACCACCCTGCAGTATTACCTCTCGGCCGACCCCGTGACGCTCGACCCGGCACTCTCCACCGACGTCCAGTCGGGCGAGGTCGTCGCCACCATCTTCGACAACCTTGTCCAGTACGACGTGGACGGACGCCTGGTGCCGGGGCTCGCCACCCGCTGGGAGGCCGACTCCACCGGACTGCACTACACCTTTCATCTCCGGGGCGGCGTGACGTTCAGTGATGGCCGCCCGCTCACGGCCCGGGACGTGGAGGCTTCGATCCTTCGCGCGCTCGCGCCGGGGGGCCGGGGCCGGCAGTGGCCGCTGCAGCCGATCTCGGGTGCCCGGGCCTACGCAGACGGCAAGGCGAAAACGATTGCAGGCCTGCAAGTACCAGATGACAGCACCGTCATCTTCACGCTCGATCATCCGCTCAACATCTTCCCCAAGTTCCTGGCCATGCCGGTGGCGGCGGTGGTGCCAACGCCCACGGCTGCCGATTTCTCCCAGCACCCCGTGGGCAGCGGCCCGTGGAAGCTGCTGAGCTGGACCCACGACAACCTGCTGGTGCTGGCGCGGAATGACAGCTACTGGGGCGAGAAGGCCAAGTCCGACACACTCACCATCCGCATCATCCCGGAAACGGCCACGCAGGCTGCCGACTTCGAGACCGGGAACCTGAGCGTGCTCGAAGTTCCCTACAGCGAAACCGCGCGCTGGACCAGTTCCTCTGCCGACCGCATCAAGCGCCGCCCCGCCATCCGCAACTGGTACGTCTCCATCAATACGACGCGGGGGCCGCTCAAGGATGTACGGGTGCGGAAGGCGCTCAACATGGCGGTGGATGTCGAGACGATCCTCAAGACCATCCTGGCTGGACGGGGCGTGCACGCGGCCGGCGCCATTCCGCCCGGCATCGATGGCTACGACGAAGGCCGGAAGCCTTATCCCTATGATCCCGATTCGGCTCGCGCACTGCTCAAGGCCGCGGGCTACGGCAGCGGCTTCTCGCTCAAGCTCTGGCGCTCGCAGCGCACCGAGTTTGCCCGCGTGGCGCAGAGCATCCAGCAGGAGCTGGCAGCGATCGGCGTGAAAGTGGAGATCGTGGAACGCGATGCCACCAGCGTGCGCGCGGCCGTGCGCGCTGGCGAGACCGATCTTTACCTGGGCGACTGGTACGCCGACTATCCCGATCCCGAGAATTTCACCTATCCCCTGTTCAACAGCGCTAACAAGGGACCGGGCGGCAATTATGCCTTCCTTGCTGATCCGCTGGTGGACAGCCTCACGACGGCGCTGCGCACCACGCTCGACGAAGGCGAGAAGACGCGGCTCGCCCGCGAGGCCGACCAGCGGATCTTCGACCTGGCGCCGTGGATCTTTCTCTGGTTTCCCGAGGACATGTGGGTCACCCAGGACGGATTGAGCGGCTGGGAGCCGGCCGCGGTCTTCACCGGCCAGCGATGGGTTGACGCCGAGATCACGCCCTAGTGGCCCGATTTCTCCTCGTTCGCATGCTGCTGCTGGTGCCGACGCTGTTCGGCGTGCTGGTGGTCACCTTCCTCCTGCTGTACGTGGCGCCGGGTGATCCGGTGCAAGCCATGGTGGGCGAGCGCGCCGACAGCGCGACGATGGCCCGGCTCCGCGCCGAACTGCACCTCAACGATCCGCTGCCGGTCCAGTTCGGCCGCTATGTGGTGCAGGTAGCCAAGGGCGACCTGGGCCGCTCCTACATCACCAACCGTCCCATCATCAAGGACCTGATGCAGCGCTTTCCCGCCACGCTTACGCTGGCGGGCGCGGCGATGCTGTTTGCGATTGTCCTGGGAATTTCGATCGGCGTTTTTGGCGCGTGGAAGGCAGGCGGACTGGGCGACCGATTATTTGCGCTGGTCGCATATGCCGGCGTGTCGTTTCCGGTGTACTGGGTGGGCCTCCTGCTCATCCTCGTGTTCGCGGTAGGCCTCCACTGGCTTCCCGCGTCGGGCTATGGCGGACTCGCCTTCCTGGTGCTCCCCGCGGTGACCCTCGGCATGCGCTCGGTGGCGTTCCTGGCGCGGATGACCCGGGCCGCGATGCAGGAAGTGCTGCGGAGCGATTTTGTCCGCACCGCCCGCGCCAAGGGACTGAGTGAGATACCGGTGGTGCTGTCGCACGGGCTGCGGAACGCGCTGCTGCCGGTGGTGACGGTGATCGGGCTCGACTTCGGCAGCTACCTGACGGGCTCCATTCTCACCGAGACCATCTTTTCGTGGCCCGGGGTGGGACGCTACGTGCTCACCGCCATCGAGAAGCGGGACCTCCCCGCCATTCAAGGCAGCATTCTCTTCCTGAGCTTCGTGTTTGTGCTGGTGAACCTCATCACGGACCTGGTCTATGCGAAAGTGGATCCGAGGGTGGCGTATGATTGACGCGGGACGCGGGACGCGGGACGCGGGCACGTCGAGCGTCATTCCGACCCGATTGCTTCGTCGCCGCCTGCGGCGGCTCCTCGCAATGACGCAGGGCATGGCCTTCGTCGCTCGCCCCTCGTCCCTCGTCTTGACCGCCTTGACTGTCTTGACCACCTCGACCCTCAGTGCCCAAAGCTGGAAATCCAAGATCGACGCCCTCATTGCCCAGCCGCCGTTCGACAACTCGTTCTGGGGCGTGGCGCTGGTGGACGACAAGGGCAAGCTGGTCTACGACCACAACGCGCGGACCATGTTCGTGCCGGCCAGCAATACCAAGATCGTGGTTACCGCAGTCGCTTCGGCGCTGCTGCCGCCCGACTTCACCGTGAAGACCAGCGTCTACGCCACTGGCCCCGTTATCGATGGCGTGCTGCGCGGCGACCTTGTTCTCTACGGCCGAGGCGATCCGGCGGTGGGTGTGCGGTGCTACGCGGTGGACACGACGACGGCAGGCGCCTGCGATCGCGATCCGGCGTGGCAGGTGCGGAAGCTGGTGACGCAGCTGCAGCAGCGCGGCATCAAGACCATCGATGGGCGCATCGTGGGCGACGGCAGCTACTTCGAGCCCACCATGATCCACCCGTTCTGGAACCTGTTCGACACCTTCTGGTGGTATGCGGCACCGGTGACCGGGCTCGCCATGAACGACAACAGCGTGGACGTGCACTGGGAGCCGGGGCCGAGCGTGGGCGCGCC
>DASSHL010000199.1:0-6482 GCA_035692845.1 Gemmatimonadales bacterium | reverse complement strand
TGCAGCGATGGATCGGGCGCGAGGTGGGTGATGATGCGCCCGAACAGCTCTTCGTCGTCCGGCTGCATCGCGACCATGTCACCATCAGCGCCGACTCTTCCGGCGAGCTGCTGCACAAGCGGGGCTATCGGCTGGAGCAGGGCAAGGCGCCGCTCCGCGAAACGCTGGCCGCCGCGATGCTGCTGGCGATCGGGTGGGACGGCACGGTGCCGCTGGTGGATCCCTTCGCCGGTTCAGGCACAATTCCTATTGAGGCTGCCATGCTCGCGCGCGGCATCGCGCCGGGCGCTGGACGGGCGTTTGCGATGGATCGGTGGGGGATCCTGGGCGACGACGGCGCCGCGGCCGCGACCGGCAGGGGCAGCGCGCGGGCCGCCCCTACAGAGGTCGCCCCCGCTCGACCCTCGACCCTCGACCCTCGACTCGTCTACGCCTCCGACCGCGATGCCGGCGTGGTGGCGGCGATGCGCCGGAACGCGGAACGAGCCGGCGTCGCCGACGCCCTTTCCATAAGACAGGCAGTCATTTCTGACCTGGAATTGCCGGAGGGCCCCGGCTGGATCGTTACCAACCCGCCCTATGGGGTGCGGGTGGGCGAGCGCCAGCAGCTGCGTGATCTCTACGCCCAATTCGGTCACATGCTTCGCGCCCGCGCCCGCAGCTGGCAGCTGGCAATGCTTGGCACCCATCCCGCCCTTGACCACCAGCTCGGGCTGCCCCTCACCACTCGCTGGCAGGCGAACAACGGCGGCATCACCGTGCGGCTGGTGACATCCAGTCTGCCCTGACTCGGCAGAGCGCGTCGTGCAGGGCGGCCACCCGCTCCTGGAATATCCCGTCATTGCTCAGGTGCCATTGCGACGGCTCCCTCCCAATCCCGGCCAGCTGCTCCTCCACCGCACGGACCGTGGCCTGATCGGACGGCGCAGGCAGCTCCCACGCTCCCTCGCGTGTCAGCCGGCGATTCCGGAGTGAGTGGCGCGCATAGTCGGCCAGGCGAAAGTGCGGAGCGCTGCGGTGGCGATCATAGAGCGAGGCGACGCGCACCGGCGCGTGCGACATCTGCAGCGACCCGCACCAGTCTTCCCACTTGAACTCGTTGATGTGATCGTAGGCGTGAACCGCCACCCACGGCACCCGCAGTGCGTCCGCCACGATTGCGCCGTGCATCGCCTCGGCGATCACGCAGCGGCTGCCGCTGATCTGCTCGAGGGTACGCTCCACCGGCGCCCACGGATCCAGGAAGGTCCAGCCCAGCCGGGCACAGAGGGCAGGCCAGCGGAAGTTGGGACGGCTCTTGTGATGGGGCATGAATGCCGGAGGGCCACGCCGATGGCCTGGCGGCAGGAGCCGCGCGATGAGCGCCGCGGCGTCGGTCATGGCCAGCGCCGGGTCGAGCCCGAGCGCGGCGGCCGTGCCGGGGCCGCGAACGGCGTAGAAGTGCCACGTCTCATCCTTCTCCGGCAGCTCGCCATATCCGACGCCGGCGCCGAGCACCACTTTCGCCGAGTCGCGGGGATGGCGGGCATGCAGCACCGTGCCGATACCCAGCAGCAGGGGATCGGGGCCGGTGGGGCTCGACCCGGGCAGAACCCGGGGCCAGAGCCACAGGTTCAGGTCATCGCCGAAATTTCCGTAGGAATCGTGGAAATAGTGAATTCGCATCATGTTATGCAGGTGAACTGTCAAATTCTTCGCTAGGGAAAAACCAAGGTTACAGGATCACACCCCGGTATTAGCGTTGGCTCACCCCTGAGCGCCGGCCCCGGCCGGCAGGAGCGAGGTGAGATGGCAGCATCCCATCGCCGGGACATCGAAGCGCTGATCCAGCAGCATGACACCCGTCTCCGCGACGACTTCGACGACCGTGACATCGGGATTTATGTCCGCACGCTGATCGTCGCCATGGGCGGCGACTGTGACTTCAGTGCCGTCACCCCCGGCACCCACCTGTACCGCGATCTGCGCTGGACCGTCGAGTCGGCCAGCCGGTTCCGCACCACCCTGGAAAGCGTCTTCCGGGTGGAGCTGGCGCAGTGGGAATTCCTCTGCGCCCGCACGGTGCAGGACCTTACGACACTTCTGGGCCGGGCGTTAAGCCGGGATCGCCGCCGCTCCGGCGGTTCGTCACCCGCCGCGTGATCCGCTTGCCCATGCGCGTTTCGATTTCTCTCGACGGCAGTCATCCTGTCAGCCGCCCGGCACCGGGCAGGGAGTGCGCATGTTCACCGGCAAGGAGAATCACTCGATCACGCTGGACGAGGCACGCACCCTGGTCCGCCGCTGGCGCGACCACGGCAGCGCCTTGCCTGGGGATCCCAATGGTGAATTCTTTGCTCGCGATATTCTTCTCAAGATACTCGCCCAGGAGGGGTGCGTGGGCCTCAGGATCTATCACGGCCGAAACGCGAAGGGACAGCATGCCCTGGTGCTGGTGGGGGCGGATGCTGACGGAAACGACCTGGTGGACGGGGGCATCGCCGAGGAAGGCCTGCCGTGTCCTCCCTACTGTGGTGACGGGAGCATCCTCACCGGATGAACCTGCTGGAAGCGCTCTGGGCCCTCGTCATCCGGATCGGGCATTTCCTGCAGGCCGCACCGCTGGCCATGCTCGGGATCCTGCTTCCGGTCCTGCTGCTGCTGGTCGCATGGCGTCGGCGCCAGGCGCTTCCGGTGCCGCTGCGATGGATGTGCACTTACCTGGCACTGACGCTGATCGAAGACCTGTTCATGATCTACTGGAGCCGCGATGGCCGGCACAATCTCTGGATCATGAACCTCTATACCCCCGTCGAAGCCGCCATGCTGGGCCTGATGTACGCCGGCTGGCAGCTGCGGGAGCGGTGGCGCACCGCACTCTACGCCGGCACGGCGGCCTTCATCGTGTTCTGGTTCGTGATGATCATGACCATCGAGCCCATCACCGAGTTTTCCCGCTTTACCAAGTCGGTCGAGGCGCTCCTGGTCATCGCGGTCGCGGCGTGGACACTGGTGCAGCGATCCCGGCACACGGCGGCACCGCTGACCGCTCATGTGTGGTTCTGGGCATCGGTCGGGACCCTGCTCTACTTCGCCTACTTCCTGCTGCTGAACCCGGTCAGCCTGGTGCTGGGCAGCCGGCTCGACCTGCTTGTCCTCGTGTTCGAATTCAATGGCGCCATGGTCATCGTCATGTACCTCTTCTGGCTGCGTGCCATCCTGCTGGTGCGCCGCCCGTCGAAAGCTGAAGCGCATCCATGAACGCGAGCCCCCTGGATTTCTTCTGGATCCTGGTCATCGTCACGCTGGCGGCTGCCATTCTCATCTTTGCCTTCGCCGCCAGCCTCGTGATCCAGCAGCGCCGACTGGTGCGCACCACGCGCTCCTTCGGTGGCCGCCTGCTCACGGCGCAAGAGGACGAGCGCCGCTGGATGGCGCGCGAGCTGCACGACGACGTGATCCAGCGCGTGGCGATGCTGGGCCACGAAGTGAACGAGATCGCTGCGCTCAATGGCTCGGGAACGGCCGAATTCGCGCGGCGGGCAGGAGGGCTGCGCGCCGAGCTCGATGACCTGGCCGAAGAGGTGCGGCGACTGGCCCACCGGATGCATCCCACCACGCTGGAGCATCTCGGCCTCAGCGCCGCCCTCGAGCAGCTCGCGTCGGAGTTCCGCGCGCAAGGGCTCGACGTGCGGGTGCGCGGCGCGCTGCCCGAAGGCGAGCTCTCACCGGAGGCGGAAACCTGCCTCTTCCGCGTCGCCCAGGAAGGATTGCGCAACGTGCTCAAGCACGCGGGAACCAGGACCGCCATGATCCGGCTCGGCGCCGAAGCGGATGGCGCCCTGCTCGAGGTGGCCGACGGCGGAACCGGGTTCGACCGCGGATCCGTGTCGGCGCAGGCCGGCCTCGGCATCACCAGTCTCTCGGAACGGGTGCGGCTGCTGCACGGCCGGCTCACCGTGCGCACCAGGCCGGGGCAGGGCACCAGTGTGACCGCGTGGATCCCGCCGGCGCTCCGTCACTCATGATGCGACCCCGGTTGGTCATTGCGGAGGACCATGCGCTGGTGGCAGCGGGCTTGCGCGTGATGCTGGAGCCGGCGCATGAAGTGGTGGAGATCGTGGCCAACGGAATGGATGTGATGGCGGTGGTGGAGCGGCTGCGGCCGGACCTCGTACTGCTCGATATCTCGCTGCCTGGCCGCAGCGGCATGGAGGTCGGGCGCGAGCTTGCCGCGCTCCGGCCCAAGGTGCCGTTCGTCATGCTCACCATGCACGCCGACCCCATTTACGCCGATGAGGCCATCGCGCTGGGTGCCAGCGGATTCGTGCTCAAGATGGCGACACCGGAAGAGCTCCGGTTTGCCATTGCCCAGGCGCTCGATGGCAAGCTCTATGTCACGCCCCGGCTGGCTGGCGCGGCCGAAGGCGAAACCGCACCGCCCACCCTCGATGGCGGCCACGGCGTCGGCGCGCTGACCAGCCGCCAGCAGCAGATTCTCAAGCTCATCGCCAAGGGGTGGAGCATCAAGGATATCGCGGACGATCTCGGCATCCACGTACGCAGTGTGGAATTTCACCGCAACCGCATCCGCGAGACGCTGGGGCTGACCACCACGGCGGCGCTGGTGCGGTATGCGCTGGCGCATGGACTGGTGAAGAAATGAGAGCGTCAACGGTCGACGGTCGACGGTCGACAACAGTGATGTCACTCTGAGGCCGCGTCGCGGCCGAAGAGGCGGAGCCTTCGCTTGTTCAAGGTGACAGGCCTGAGCACTTCTGACGACCGACAGCTGACCACCATCGAACGTTGACCGTCGACCGTTGACCACAGATGGACCAAGCGAGGCCGTGCCGCACGGAGGAGTTATGCTCACGTTCAGCAAGACGATGATGGTGGCAGGTGCCATTCTCCTCTTTCCGGACGCCGGGCTCGCGCAGGGGCGGCCCCTGGCTCCGACTGCGCTGTGGGGCAGCGCCGTGGTCGGCCCTGGTACGCCATACGAGGCCGGGGGAGCGTTGTCTCTGGCCTTCCGCAGCGGCCGCTATGTCTTGCAGGGCAGACTCGCCACGGTTGGGGAGCTGTTCGGCAATAGCAGCAGCGACTATGGCCTGTTGGTGGGCCGGGTCCTCACGCCCATGCGCGGTTCAACGCAGCTGATCGTGTCGGCGGGCGTCGGTGTCGTGACTGGCACCCTTGGTGGAGGAGTCTTCGCCAGCTCCCAGCCGACCGATGACGTCATGGGAGTGCTCGTGAGCGGGGAAGGGCGGATCCGGCTCACCAGCTTTCTCGGCCTCTCGATCGCGATCCTGGGCGACTTCAACGGACGAGAATCCTTTGGCGCGTTCGCAGGAGGAATCTATCTGGGGCAGCTTTAGGCGGACGGTGAAGAGGCGAGAGACTCGATGTTGACCTTGGCTCCAAACTTCTCTCACGGACAGATGACCCATTGACCTGACCTCCGGCGCGCCGTTCTGGCCCGTTCGCGATGGCCTCCTGGCCACGTATCCCCCGCTCACGTCGGATGTCGAATGCGACGTGCTCGTGATTGGCGCCGGCGTGACCGGTGCGCTCTGTGCCTGGCAGCTGGTGCAGGCGGGGCTCGATACCGTGGTGGTGGACGCGCGCGAAATTGGCTGGGGCAGCACGTCCGCGTCCACCGCGCTCCTGATGTACGACCTGGACACCCCGCTGGTGGAGCTGACCCAGCGCCTTGGCCGCGAGCGCGCGGAAGGAGTGTACCGGGCGGCGCGCGACGGCGTGAGCGAGCTGGCAGCCGTGGACGCGAGACTCGGGGCCCGGGACTCGCGTCTCGTGTCTCGCGTCCCGAGTCTCTATTTCGCCAGCCGCACCAGCGACGCGAAGAAGCTTGCCGCCGAATACGAAGCGCGCACCCGGGCCGGCCTGAAGGTCGAGCTGTGGGACCGCGCGGAAATTGCCCGCCATTTCCCGTTCAGCCGCGCTGCCGCACTGTGGCACCGCGACGCGGCGCAGGTGGATCCGCTGGCGTTCACTCATGCGCTGCTGGCGGACGCTGTTCGGCGGGGGCTGCGGGTATACGATCGGTCGACGGTCAACGGTCAACGGTCGACGGTTACAGCGCGGTCGGCGCTGAATAATCGACAAGCCGCCACGTTCCGGATCACCGGAAACCGGCGTCGCACTCGACTGTCGACCGTTGACCGTAGACCATTGACCGTCCACGCCACTGGCTACGAGACCGAGGCGCGGCTGCGGCAGCCCGCGGTGCACCTGCATGACACCTATGCCTTCGCCAGCGAACCGGTCGCGGACCTCGGCAGCTGGCACGAGCGGGCCCTGCTGTGGGAGACCGCCCGGCCGTACATCTACCTGAGAACCACTGACGACAACCGGGTGCTGGTGGGCGGTGGCGACGACCGGCACACCAGTCCCGAGCGGCGCGACCGCGCGCTGGCCGAGAAGACGGAGGCGCTCCTCCGCCGGGCTCGGCGCATGTTCCCTGATCTCGATCTTGTGCCGGC
>DASSHL010000198.1:0-9429 GCA_035692845.1 Gemmatimonadales bacterium | reverse complement strand
AACGTCTTCCTCTACGATTTCGGCGATGACCAGGTCTACCAGCTCACCGATCTCTACACCGGGGCGCAGGGCATTACGCCGTTAAGCCCGGTGCTTACGTGGGCGCGCGGCGCCGACCGCATGGCGTTTGTGTACTACGAGAAGGAGAAGTACGATGTCTACGCTATTGACAATCCGCGCAGACTGAAGCGCGCACCGTGGACCCCAGCCCAATCCGACAGCGCCACCGCCATCGCGAGCATCGGCGCGAATGCGCCGGAACCGGCCGTGGCCGATACCGTCACTGCCGACAGCGCAGCCCGGCGGGCGCAACCGGAACAGGCAGGCGTCGGTGTGGGCGGCTCCCTCTATCGCTCGCAGCAGGGCCTCCGGGCGGCGGGCAAGCTGGGCGCGGCGGATTCCGCGTCGCCCAATGCCGGACCGGTGTCCATCGTGGCGCTGCTCGACTCGGCCACGCTCAACCTGCCCGACACGAACGAGTTCTCCGTCCGGCCCTATCGCGTGCATTTCACGCCGGACTACGTGGCGCGTCCGTCGATCGGCTACACCCGTGACACATTCGGGCGCGGCTTCTTCGGCGGCAGCGCCGTGCAGCTGAGCGACATGCTGGGCAACCACCAGATGATCTTTGCCGGATACGTGAACGGCAGCTTCGTCGAGTCACAGTTGCTGGCGGTCTACGCCAACCTTTCCCACCGGCTCAACTGGGCCGTGGGACTGTCGCAGGACCCGTACTTCTTCCTGGAGCAGAGCGAAATCGTCCAGGGACAGCCGACCACCGCCGAGAATACGTTCATCACCCATATCCGGCGGATCGTGGTGCGACAGGCGTTTGTCACCGCGTCGTATCCGTTCAACCGGTTCAAGCGGGTGGAACTTTCGCTCCGGGCAAACAACATCAAGGATGATGACCTCCAGATCCTGGAGCCCTACGATCCGGCCAGCGGCTTCCGGACCCGGGACCCCGAATTGGTCACCGCCGGAAACCCGAGCGCCAATTACCTGCAGCCTTCGCTCGCGCTGGTGCACGACAACACCCTCTTTGGCTACACCGGACCCTTCTACGGCCGCCGGTGGCGTTTCGAAGCGGCGCAGAACATCGGCACGTGGCATTTCTCCCAGCTGCTGGGCGACTATCGCCGGTACGACCAGATCGCCGGGCCGATTGTGCTCGCCACCCGCGCGTTTTACTTCGGCCGGATGGGACGCGACGCCGATCGCTTCCGCCTCTTCCTCGGCACGACCGACCTGCTGCGGGGCCAGACATCAGGTTCGTACATCCGGAACGAGTGCGTGAATGCCAACGACAACAACACCTATACCGGCTGCGCCGCGCTTGACCGCCTGGTCGGCACGCAGCTCGCCGTGGGCAGCGCCGAATTGCGCTTCCCCATTCTCACCCAGCAGGTGTTCAAGAAACTGCCCCTGGGCTTCCCGCCCATCGAGGGCGCCGTGTTCTATGACGTCGGGTTGGCATGGGATGGAAACAGCGTCGTGAAATGGAAGGAAGATCCGGGTGACGCCGGCAACCCTGCCGTCCGGGTCCCGCTGCAGACCTGGGGCCTCTCGGCGCGCATGAATCTGCTGGGGCTCGTGGTGCTGCGGCTCGACTGGTCGCATCCTCTGCACCGGCCCGGTGTCGGCAGCCTCTGGACTGTGAGCCTCGGGCCGACCTTCTAGAAAGACGGACAGACGGACAGACGGGAAGATGGGAAGGACTCACTCCTCCAGATCTTCCCGCCTTCCCGTCTTCCCGTCTTCCCGCCTTCCCGCCTTCTATCCCCCTGCCCCCTCTTCTATCTTCCGTCGTGACCGTACGCCAATCTGCACCCATCCTGTCGCTGCTTCTGCTGGCCGCCTGTGGTGGCTCGTCCAGCAGCGCCGAACACACGCCGCTCGCGCTTGACCGGGGTCCTGTCGCCAGCCTCCTGCGCATTGATCCGGACGGCGGCCGCCCGGAGTTGTACCACTTGCCCGACCTCGCGCCGCTCGACTGGCGGGCGGAGGCCCGCTTCGGCAAGGTCCGCGACCTCGTCGGCAGTCTCTCCGAGCCGCCCCAGGCCATCCTGCTGGATGCCTCCGGCAAGCTCACCGCCATGCGGCTCGAGGCCGGCCGGACACGCACCATTGTCGAGGACGCCGCCATGGCCGCGGTGAGCGCCGACGGCTCGCTCTACAGCGTGGACAGCGCCGGCCTGCCCTGGACCGTCGGGCGCAGGACGCCGGAGCGGTACCGGGCATCGTTCGACCAGGTTCCCGACCGGCTCTGGGCTGGCGCCGGAGGATCGCTCGTCGGGCTCGACTCCAGTGCACCGGCGCTCGAGGTGCTGGGAGTGAGCGACACGCTCTCGGTCATTCCCATTGAGTCCGGACCGGTAGCGGCTGCTCCCTGGGCCGACCTCATAGCCGTGGCGACCGATTCGGCGGTATGGCTCCACGATCCTCACTCCCGTGGGAAGCCCAGCCGGATTGGCGGCATCAGGGGTGCGACGAGCATCGCTTTCTCTCCCTCGGGCCACCAGCTCTACGTCGCCGCGGAGAACCGGCTGGTCGTGGTGGACCGCTTCGCCGCCAGAATTCGGACCACTGTGTCACTGCCCGGAGCGGCCACGGCCCTGCGACCTGATCCGCTCGGTCGCTGGCTGCTGGTGCGACCCGCCTCGAGTGATTCCATCTGGGTCGTGGATCTCGATCGTGACAGTCTCGTGGGAACCGCACCGGGCAAGTGGAGCGACGACCTCCCGCTGGTTGCCTCCCGCAACGTGCTCGTCGCGCGTGACGGCAAGGCGATTATCGCCCGCGACCTCAGCAGCAGCGGACTGCCGGAGACGGGACGCGTCGACGACGCTGCCGGCTCGCTCTGGCTGGCGGTGCCCTGGAGTCCCATCCGCGAGGATCTCGCCGCGGCGGCGCTCGCCCAGGACTCTTCCGCTGTGCCGGCCTCCGATTCTGCGCCGGGCGAGCGCATCTATCTGCAGGTGAGCAGCTCGCGCAATCCGGACTGGGCCAGCGAGCTCGTCAAGAAGCTCGCGGGCGCCGGGCTCGACGCCAGCATTCTCAAGCCCGCATCCGACAATGATCCGTACCGGGTGGTCCTCGGACCCTATCCCTCGCGCGATGCCGCCGAGGAAAGCGGCCGGACCCTTGGCATGCCCTACTTCGTCATCTCCCTGCCCGCGACAACCAACTGATCCGGCGCTGAACCCGGAAAGGCACGCCCATGAAGTTGACCAAGCTGGAGCTCTCGGGCTTCAAGTCGTTCGCGGACACGGTCACCCTGACCTTCGAGCAGGGCGTCACGGCGATCGTCGGCCCGAACGGCTGCGGCAAGTCCAATGTCTCCGACGCCGTGCGGTGGGTACTGGGCGAGCAGTCGGCCCGGCTGCTGCGCGGCGGCAAGATGGAAGACGTCATCTTCCAGGGCTCCACGGGTCGTCGACCGGTCAACATTACCGAAGTCTCGCTCTACCTGGATAACAGCGACGGCGAGCTTCCGATTGCCTACCAGGAAGTGGTGATCACCCGGCGGCTCTCCCGCTCGGGACAGAGTGATTACATGCTGAACGGCTCGGTCGTGCGACTGCGTGACGTGCAGGATCTGCTGCGCGGCACCGGGCTCGGCAGCGATGCTGGCGTCGTCATCGAAGCCAAGATGATCGACTTGCTGCTCTCGGATCGCGCCGACGAGCGCCGCTCCCTGTTCGAGGAAGCGGCTGGCATCGGCCTCTACCGGGACCGGAAGCAGAGCACGGAGCGCCGGCTGGAGGAGACCGCCGGCGATCTCCAGCGAGTGGAAGACCTCATCGCGGAGGTGCAGTCACAGATCCGCAGCCTGGCCCGGCAGAAGGGCAAGGCAGAGCGGCATGTGCGTCTCATGGAAGAAAAGTTCTCGCTGCAGGTCACGCTGGCGCAGCGACACCTCGACCGGCTCACGGGGGAAGTCGCGGGCCTCGAAGCACGGCACGTCGACCTTCAGGCCCTCCTGCCGCAATCGCGGGAGCAGCTGCACGAGCACGAACGGGCTCGCTCGCGTGCGGCCGAAGGCCGGGCGTCGCGCGAAGCCGGGCGTTCGGACATCGTCCAGCGCCTCGCGGGCGTGCGGCTCGAACTTGGACGCCTCGACGGTGAGCTGAATGTTGCGCGCGAACGACTCCAGCATTTCGAGGAGCGCCAGCGCCGGGCCGCGGATGAGCGCACGGCGCAGCGCACCCGGGCGGAGCAGGCGCAGCAGGAAGAGGAAGCTGCCGGCGGCGAGCGCGATGCGGCCGCGGGCGAGCACGAGCAGATTCGCAGCGAGGTCGCCGCGCGCGCCATGGACGAGGAAGCCAGCCGCGCGCGGCTGGCCGAAGCGCGCGATGCCGTGCGCAGCGCGGAGCAGGCGATGCAGGCGCACGCGCAGCTGCTGCGCGCCACGGAGGGCGAGCGCTCCGCACTCGAGGGTGAACTGACCGCGCTCCGCGATCGGCGCGGCCAGGCCGATACACTGCTCACGTCGCGACGTTCCGAGCTTGTCGTCGCCGAGCGGAAACGCGACCACCTCGTCGAGCGGTCGGGCATCGAGGCGTACGAAGCCCGTCGCGCCGCGGAGCAGGCCGAGCAGGCGAGGCATGCCGTTGCCCAGCGCCGGGAGCATGAAGCCGGCGTCCGGGCGGAGCGTCGCCAGGCAGAGGAAGCGCTTGCCCAGCTGAGCGCCAGGCGCCACGCACTGGAAGAGCTGGAGCGCGACCGCGTCGGTCTCGCACCTGCGGCTGCGGCGCTCCTGGCGGAACGCGAGCGCTTTGGCGACGCCGTGCTGGGCCCACTCAGCGATTTCGTGGCCACGGAACAGCGGCACGCCGAACTTACCGAGCGACTGCTGGGTGAGTGGATGCATGCGGTGCTGGTGCGCGATGCCGACGCGGTGCAGGCGGTGCGTGCGTGGCACGCCGAAGCCCAGCCCGGGGCACTCGTACTGCTGCCGGTCTCCCCGGGACCGGCACGGACCGACAGCCCGACAGAACTGGACAGCCGGCTGCGCGTGGAAGGGCTCGCACGCGAGTGGGTGCGCGCCGCCTTGGCCGGCTCGGAAGTACTCGACGAGCACGGTGCAGTGCTGCGCCGGGCCAGCGGCGCCATCTTCCTGGGCGCGGGCAGCACCCCAAGTGGTCCGCTGCGCCGGCGCGCCGAGCTGGAGCAACTCACGGCCGACGTCTCCACCGCTGAAGCCCGGCTGCGCGCGGCGGAGCAGGCGCTGGAGGCGTCCTCGGCCGGCCTGGCCGAAGCCGAGCAGCTGCTGGCCTCCGCCACCGCAGCGGCGGAGAAGGCGCGTGAGGCCGAGCGTCAGGCGGTGGCCCAGCGCGAGGATGCCCTGCGCGTGCTTGGCAACCTTACCCGGGAGGCGAGCGAAGCCGAGCAGCAGCTGATCCGGCTCACCGAGCGCCTGGCAGCGGCGGAACAACGGCTCGCCGACTTGGACACGGCCTTGCTCGATACGGAACGCCAGGGTGCCCTGCGCGAGGAGCGGCTGGGCGCTGCACGGGCGCGCCTCGCCGAGCTGGAGGCCGAGCAGGAATCGGCGCGTGACGCGCGGGTGCACTGGCAGGTGCAGGAAGCACACGTCGCGGCGCGCCTTCGGGCGGCGCAGGAGCGGGCCGGCCGGGCAGAGCAGGCCCGCCTCGACGCAGAGCAGACCATCCGGCGGCTGACCGAAGAGTCCTCAACCCTGAGCACCGAGGCCGAGCAGTTGACGAGCCAGCGGCGCGAGTGGGAAGAAGCACGGGCCACGGAGCTTGCCTCACTGCGTGAGCTGGAAGAAGCCGCCACGCTGGCAGAGCGGGAGCTGGCCGAAGCCTCCGCGGCGCTTCAGGCCTCTGAGGCAATGCTGGAGCAATCACGTGCCCAGGTGGATGCCTTCAATGAAGAGCACCACGGACTCCAGATCCGGCTTACCGAGGCAGCAGCTCAGCGCCGCAGCATTGTGGACAGGGTGGAAACCGAATGGCGGCGCCCGCTGGCCAGCATGCTGGATGGGTTCGCCCTGCTGGACCTCGACCTGGAAACGCTGGAAGACGAGACGGCGCGCGTGGTGCAGGCGCTCGAGAGCATTGGGCCGGTGAATCCGCTCGCCGTCGAGGAGCACGCGGAGGAGAGCAAGCGCCTCGACTTCCTCATCAGCCAGCGGGACGACCTGGTGAGCGCCCGTCAGTCACTGCTGCTGGCCATCCGCGAGATCGACGGCACCGCCCGCGAGCTGTTCCTCGGGACGTTCACCGCAGTGCAGGAGCATTTCCGCACCGTGTTCACGACGTTGTTCGGCGGCGGTGAGTGCGAGCTGCGACTGACCAATCCCGACGAGCCGCTCGAGAGCGAGATCGAGATCCACGCCGCGCCACGCGGGAAGCGCACCCAGCGCATACACTTGCTGTCGTCGGGAGAGCGGACACTGGTGGCCGTTTCCCTGCTCTTCAGCATCTATCTCACCAAGCCGAGCCCCTTCTGCCTCATGGACGAAGTGGATGCTCCGCTCGACGACTCCAACGTCGGCCGCTTCACCCGGCTGCTGGAGGAATTCAAGAGCCAGACCCAGTTCCTGGTCATCACCCACAATCCGCGCACCATGCAGTCGGCGGACGCCGTGTATGGTGTCACCATGCAGGAACCCGGCGTGTCCACCATCGTGGGCGTGCGCCTGGGCGAACACGAGCGCGTGGCGTGACACCGGTCACCAGACGTTCCGTTGCGACGCATGCCGAATCCATCGCGCGGCTGAATCGGGTCTCGGCACATCGTTTGCTTCCCGGAGAGCGCTCATGCTGGTCGTAATGCGTCACGGTGCGTCAGAGCAGGAAGTGGCTGGCGTCGTGCGGGTCATTGAAGAGCTTGGCTACCAGGCGCGCCCCATGCCGGGGCGCCAGCGTACCAGCGTCGGGCTCGTCGGCAACGACGGCCGGGTGGATGGCTCCCGGCTCGCCGCGCTCCCGGGTGTGGTGGAGATCATCCACGTCACCAAGCCGTACAAGCAGGTCTCGCGCGAATGGCGGTCCGAGTCCACGGTGGTCCGCGTCGGTCCGGGCGTGGCGGTGGGCGGCGAGGAAATCGTGGTGATGGCGGGGCCCTGCTCGGTGGAGAGCGAGGAACAGATCATCGCCGCGGCCATGGCAGTGCGTGATGCCGGCGCCACCGTGCTCCGGGCAGGGGCATTCAAGCCCCGGTCATCGCCCTACGCATTTCAAGGCCTGGGCAAGCGCGGGCTCGCCATGCTGCGGAAGGCGAGGGAGGAGACCGGGCTGCTGATCGTGACCGAGGCGATGGATCCGGAGGCGGTCGATCTCGTGGCCGAGGTCGCCGACATCATCCAGATCGGCGCGCGTAACATGCAGAACTACTCGCTGCTCAAGAAGGTGGGGCGCACTGCCAGGCCGGTGCTGCTCAAGCGAGGTCTCTCGGCCACGATCCAGGAACTCCTGCTGTCGGCGGAGTATATCCTGGCCGAAGGCAACCAGGACGTGATCCTGTGTGAGCGCGGCGTGCGCGGGTTCGATCCTGTCACCCGCAACCTCTTCGACCTGAGCGCGGTACCGGTGGTGCATGGCCTGTCGCACCTGCCGATCATCGCTGATCCGAGCCACGGCACGGGCCGTCGCAACATGGTGCTGCCGATGGCGCGCGCGGCGGTCGCCGCTGGTGCGGACGGATTGCTTGTCGAAGTGCATCCGGCGCCCGAGCACGCGCTCTCGGACGGCGCGCAGAGCCTGGACCCGGCGGAATTCCGCCAGCTGATGCAGGAAGCGCGTCCCATCGCCGAGGCGATCGGACGGCGCATCACCGAACCGACTGGAGTGCGTACGTGAAGGCTGTGGTTTCCATGCTGGGCCTGACACTGCTAGGACTGGGCCTTGGGCCGCCGGCCACTGCGCAGGACGCGGCGGCCATCGTCGGCCGATCGGCACGGGTGTACGCCGCGACCTCGAACCTGCGCGCCGATTTCGTCCAGCGAATCGAGGACTCGATGATCGGGACCTACGACAGCCGCGGGGCGCTGCTGCAGCAGGGCGAGAACAGGCTCAGCATGCGCTTCAGCGACCCCGATGGCGACGCCATCATCGTGGACGGGCATCAGGTGTGGGTGTACACGCCGAGCACGGCGCCGGGCCAGGTGATCCGGATGCCCATTCCCACCGGGGCTACGTACGGGCTCAACGTGCTGTCGTGGATTCTCGACCGGCCGGCGCAACGCTACCGGATGCGCTACCTGCGCGCGGACAAGGTCAATGGCCGCGCCGTCGACGTCGTGGAATTGATTCCGTTGTCATCGGAGTTGCCCTTCAGCCGGGCCGTGGTGTGGCTGGACAAGGTCGATGCCCTGCCTCGCCGGCTGGAGATTGCCGAGCGGCGCGGTGGCCTGAGAACCATCACGCTCTCCCACGTGCGGACTGATACGCGCCTGCCGCCAGGTGCGTTTGATTTTGTGGTGCCGGAGGGCGTACGGATTGTGGACCAGCGCTAGGGGCAAGGCCATCGCTTTGCCCCCTACCGCCGGTCCACGCCCAATACACCCCCCACCCGCTCCGCCGCCGCCTCATCCAGCCCCGCTTCCCGCGCCAGTCGCAACGTCGCCTTGCCCAGTTCCACGTATAGCCTGCGCAAGTCATCGCTCTGCAACGCTCGCACGTGCGCGGCGACGGTTTCGGCGTCGCCCCGCCGGATCGCCCCGGTGAGCGCCGAGGCCGGCTCCAGCGCTTCGAGGTTGGCCACCGTTCCCCGGAGGAGCGGCAGGTAGATCCTGGCAGCGCTGTCCGGCGCCATGCCATTCTGCTCCGCCACGCGACGCGCCGCGTCATACAGCGTCACCGTGAAGTTTGACACCATCGCAGCCGCTGCGTGATAGCCGGCCTTGGCACCCGACGGAATCGGCACAGGTGTCAGGCCGGCAAGGGTGGCCAGGCGATCGGCCATCGCCACCGCAGCCGGATCTCCTTCGATACCAGCGAACGCGCCCTTGAGCTGTGCCGGCGCATCCTCGGCGCGCGAGACCGCCATGAGTGGATGAAGCGAGCCCAGCGCCGCACCGCTCGTGGCGAGCGGATCGAGTGCGGTGCGATCCAGGAGTCCGGAGGTGTGCAGGACAACGTGGCGGGCGTTGAAGGTGTGACGCTGGGCGAGTTCCCGCGCGACGCCAGGAATCTCCCGATCCGGCGTGGCGATCACAAGGCAGTCGGTAGGCCCAATGGTCTCGGGCCACACGTCCCGGCCAATGACGACGGGCAGCCCATGCGTGGCACCAGCGCTTCGGGCAAGCAGCGTGACATGGGCGCCGCCGCGCGTCCACGCGAGACCGAGGCCGGCACCAATCCGGCCCCGACCAACGATCGCGATTCTCACCGGATTATCGGATTTCAGCCGTGACCGGTCGCCGCCTAAGGGTTACGGCCCCGGGCGGAGGCGAGCGTC
>DASSHL010000197.1:0-2845 GCA_035692845.1 Gemmatimonadales bacterium | reverse complement strand
ATCGAGATTGCGCCGCTGGCCTACATGCGCGGGCGCACGCTGGCGGATGCCTTCATCATTCTCGACGAAGCGCAGAACGCAACTGTCGCCCAGATGAAGATGTTCCTCACCCGGCTCGGCGTGAACAGCAAGACGGTCGTGACCGGCGACAAGACCCAGATCGACCTGCCCAAGCGGGAGGATTCCGGGCTGGTGCAGATCGAGCGGGTGCTGCAGGGAATCGATGGTATCGGCTTCTGCTACCTGCAGGAGTCCGACGTGGTGCGTCACCGCCTGGTGCGCGAAATCATCCGCGCCTACGCGGACGACCAGGGCGGCTGATGACCATGCCGTGGCGGGATCACCTCCCTCGCTGGGGCCTTGTCCTGCTGGTGGCACTCGTCACCCAGCTCACGTTCCCGTCGCCTGACGTCGTCACCATTCCCGCCTGGCAGGTGGGCGCGCGCGCCGATCGCACCGTGGTGGCACCAGTATCGTATGTGGTGCGGAAGTCGGACGAGGAGATCGCGCGAGAACAGCTGGAGCGGGCCCAGACGGTGCCGCCGGTCTACCGCTTCGATGCGACCGCGCGTGATTCCGCCGTGGCGGCGCTCAAGGAGTTCCTGAGCCTCGTCGAAGCGGCGGCCCCGTCAGGACCGGCCATCGTGGCGCGCGCCGGGGACGCGCGGCTCGTGAGTCTCTCGCCCGATGAGGCGGCGTGGCTCGCGCGCTCACCGGCCCGGCAGCGGATGTCAGACAGCGTGGTGCACTTCGTCACCTCACTGCTCTCCGAAGGTGTCGCCGACGCGGGCCAGGTGCGCGGCGAAGCGAGCGAGGCGGTGAGCCTCATGCGCGGCGACAACGAACGTCTCGTGCCGCGTTCGTCGCTCATCACCTTCTCCGATTTCGTCGAACGCTCCGATCGTGCCGCCGTGCCCGACGCGGACGCGCTGGGCCAGCGCGTCTTCCGGCGCATCGCGGCGAGCTTCTACCGTCCCACCGTGGTCTTTGACCAGGACCTCACGGCCAGCCGCCGGGGCCAGCGGAGGCTCGGTGTCGACTCGCTGCGCTACCGGGTCATCGCGGGCGAGCCCATCGTGAACGCGGGTGACCGTGTCACGCCGGAAGTGCATGACAAGCTGGTGAGCCTTCGGGAGCGGCTCCGCCAGCTCGGGCCCACTGACGTGCTGAGCCGCGGCTTTGCCGGTGGCCTGCTGGCCGACATCCTGCTGCTCTCGCCCTTCTGGCTGCTGCTCATGCTCTACCGGCGCGAGACCTACGCCGACTGGCGGGAGATGGCGTTCCTCGCGCTGCTCCTGATCGCGACCGTCCTGCTGGCCCGTGGCGTCATCGCCGCGTTCCCGGAGCGCACGGAATTCCTTCCGTTGCCGCTCGCCATTCTCATCATCGCGATGCTGTACAACGGCCGCGTCGCGGTAGTGGCTGCACTCAGCATGGCGACGCTGCTGGGCCAGCAATGGCTCCTGAAGCCGACGCCCGCCATGCTCTTCGGCGTGGTTGCGGGGACCGCGGCGGCGATGAGCGTCCGCGCCATCCGGCGCCGCTCGCGTGTCTACGTGACCGTGGGCCTCCTGGCCTGCGCGTACGCTCTTGGGTCCATCGCGGCGGCGGTGCAGCTTGGCTGGACCGAATCACAGCTGATCGAGAGTCTCTTTGCCGGGTACGTGAGCGCGGTCGTCAGCGTTTCCCTGGCCATGCTGTTGCTCCCGTTTGCGGAGTCGGCGACCCACCGGACCACGGACCTGACGCTGCTGGAGCTGGCGGATCCCTCGCGTCCGCTGCTCCGGCGGCTCGCCGTGGAGGCGCCAGGCACGTGGGCCCACAGTGTGACGATGGCCAACCTCTGCGAGTCGGCCTGCACCGTGATCGGTGCCAACGGGCTGCTCGCCCGCGTCGGATGCTACTACCACGACATCGGCAAGCTGAGCCGGCCGCAGTTCTTCGTGGAGAACCAGTCGCCGGGGACCAACCCACACGACCGGCTGGTGCCGGAAGAGAGCGCGGCGATCATCCGCTCGCACGTGACCGAAGGGATGCAGCTGGCTGACGCAGCGCGCCTGCCCGACTCGGTGGCTGCTTTCATTCCGGAGCACCACGGCACCAGCGAAATCCGCTACTTCCTCCATCGCGCCAGCGAAGGACGCGATCCGGCCGACGTGGACACCGCGGCCTACCGCTATCCCGGTCCCCGGCCCCGGTCACGCGAGACCGCGGTGGTCATGCTGGCCGACTCCGTGGAAGCCGTCGTCCGCACCCTGCAGAAGCCCGGCCCCGAGTCGGTGCGCGCTGCCATCAACGAGATGGTGGGACAGCGCATTGCGTCGGGGCAGCTGGATGACGCGCCGCTCACCCTGCGCGATCTCGATGCGGTGCGCGAGGAATTTGCCCGGGTGCTGACGTCGCAATTCCATTCCCGCGTCGAGTATCCGGGCCCGCCGAGCGAGACTCGCGTCTTCCGGTCGAGCACCGAGGTGCTCTCGCGTGGGTGAGGTCATGGTCGGTGGCCGGGCCCGTGGATTGTCCGGTACCGAAGTGCGGCGCATCGCCGACGCAGTGCTGTTGGGGGAGCGCCGCGAGGCGGAGCTTTCGGTGAGCTTCGTGGGCCGCGACACCATGCGTGCGCTCAACCGGGAGCATAAGGGGAAGGACCGGCCCACCGATGTGCTGGCCTTCGCGCTGTCCCAGCCGGGCAACCACCTTGTGGGCGACATCTATATCTGCCCCGCAGTCGCCCGGGAGCAGGCCGACCGGCTCGGTCTGTCGCCACGCCAGGAACTGGCACGGTTGGTGGTGCACGGCGTTCTCCACGTGCTGGGCCACGATCATCCGGAGGGACCGGACCGTG
>DASSHL010000196.1:0-5234 GCA_035692845.1 Gemmatimonadales bacterium | reverse complement strand
TGGACAGATGGACAGATGGACAGATGGACAGATGGACAGATGGACAGATGGACAGATGGACAGATGGACAGATGGACAGATGGACAGATGGACAGATGGACAGATGGACAGATGGACAGATGGTCGGCGAACATAACTGTCCAACTGTCCATCTGTCCAACTGTCCATCTCTTACCCTACTGCCAACCTCAAGAACTCATCCCTCGTCCTCGGATCCTCCCGGAACAAGCCGCGGAGCGCGCTCGAGATGGTCTTGGAATTCTGCTTCTCCACCCCGCGCATCATCATGCAGAGATGCTCGCACTCGAGCACCACGCCGACACCGGCGGGGGACAGGACCTCGTCAATGGCGTCCGCGATCTGTTCGGTCAGGCGCTCCTGCACCTGCAGGCGGCGCGCAAAGATTTCCACGATGCGCGGGAGCTTGGAAAGGCCGATGATGCGGCCATTGGGCACGTAGGCAATATGCGCGCGGCCGTAGAACGGCAGCATGTGGTGCTCGCAGAGCGAGTAGACCTCGATGTCCCGCACCAGCACCATGTTCTCGTGCGCTTCGGCGAACACCGCCCCGTTCACCACCTCGGCCACGTCCATCTCATAGCCGCGCGTGAGCCACCGGAGGCTCTCCGCCACGCGATGCGGCGTGCGCAGCAGGCCGTCGCGCGCAGGATCCTCGCCGATCAGCTCGAGCTGGCGGTGAATGAGCGACTCGAGCTCGTCCTGGCTCGGTGGCTCGTCGGCTCGGTGGCTCGGCGACTCGATTGCGCGGCGGGGATCATGCAGCGGTGTAACCGTAGTCATCATCGACTCCTGACCAGTCGTTCGAGTGTGGTGTCGTCATCCTCAGCCATGGCGCGTTCGGCGCGGAGGCCGTCCTGGTCGCGTCCCAGGGTCGCCACCGCGAGCAGCGTGTCGCCGCTCCAGTAGCCCACGGTCGCCGATCCTTCCTCCAGGCTTCCCGACAGCTCCGCCTTGTCCCACTTGTCCGCATGCCCCGTGTAGCTCACGGTGGTGCCGTAGTGCGTGCTCCAGAAGAACGGCACGTCGCCATAGGGCGAGTCGAGCCCCAGCATGTTGCGCGCGGCGGACTGGCCCTGTCGCTCCGCCACCACCCAATGCTCCACCCGTATGGGCCGGCCGGTGCGGCCATTGGGCACCCGCGCGATGTCGCCGGCGGCGTAGATGCCGGGCACGCTCGTCTCCATCCGCTCATTCACGATCACGCCCTTGTCCATCGCCGCTCCCGCCGATTCGGCGAGCGCCGTGCGCGGGCGCACGCCGATGCCCGCCACGATGAGGTCCGCCGCGAGGTCGGCGCCGTTGTCCAGGTGCACCGACGCGCGGCTGATCCGCTCCACCTTCGATTCGAGGTGAAATTCGACGCCGTTCTGCTCGTGTACTCCGCGCAGGAAGGTGCCGACCTCACGACCCAGGACCTTCTCGAACGGAACCGCTTCGGGTGCCACCACCTGCACCGCGAGCTTCCGGGTCCGGAGCGCTGCCGCCACTTCGAGCCCGATGAAGCTGCCGCCGATCACCACGGCACGGCTCCCCTCCCTGGCCGCCTCGATAATGGCTCGGCAATCGGCAAGAGAGCGGAGATAGAAGACCGGCGCCCCTTCGTCGATCGGGACCTGCAGCCGTATCGGCTCCGCACCGGTCGCGAGCAGCAGCCGGTCATAGGAGATCGTTTCGCCATCCCGAAGCACGACACGCCTCGCCGCCGCATCGATCCGCTCGGCCACTGCGCCCAGGCGGAGCGTGATGTTGAGCTCAGCGTAAAATTCGGGCGTGCGGAGCGGGATCCATTCTTCCGGCGCGTTGCCCGCGAGATAGTCCTTGGAGAGGTTGGGCCGGTCATAGGGCACGTCGTCTTCCATCCCGATCATCGTGATGCTGCCCTCGTAGCCCTGCGCGCGCAGCTCTTCCGCCGCCGCGTTGCCCGCCGCACCGGCTCCCACGATCACGATTGATTCGGGCGCACCGGATGGCTCCCTGGGCGGTGTCGGCGCATCCCGCCGGCCGGTGATGCGAATCCGGCCATCGCGCTCCTCCACCTGCCAGGAGCTCACCGGATTGAGCGCGGGCGCGCCGACCGCGCGACCGGTCGCGAGGTCAAAGCAGGCATGGTGCCAGGGACAGTGAACCGTGCCGTCGCCCAGCAGTCCCTCGGCCAGCGGCCCACCGTAGTGGGTGCAGGTAGCGCCGATGGCGTAGACCTGTCCACCCTGGCGAGCAAGCAGGACCGGCTCGCCTTCGGCATGACCCGCGAGCATGGCGCCCTCGGCGAGGTCCGACTCCTGGACGCCCGCAACGAAATCGGGACCAGAGAGCTCTGTCGCATCATTGCTCATGGGCTGCTCCATTAATGGGGGTCGCGGGCCGCGGGTCGCGTGACCCGTGACTCGCGACTCACAGCGACTTCAGATACTCCACCAGGTCCCGCTGCTGGTCCGGCGTCAGGTCCAGCCCGAAGTGGTCGTCGTAATGCTTCACGACATCATCGAGCGTGGCCGCGCTCCCGTCGTGGAAGTAGGGCGGATGCTGCCACACGCCATGCAGTGGGGTCGTACGATACAAGCCGGTCGTGGCACGTTGGGCAAGCGTGGGATCGGTGCCGACCTCCGAGGGCTGGTGCAGCCGCTTGCCCGCGTCTGTCAGCGCGCTGCCGGTGTGGCACTCGCTGCAGCGCGCCTGCCCGGTAAAGAGTGCCTTGCCTCGTGCTGCGGCGGCTTCGTCGAAGCTCCCCGCCGGGGGCGGTGGCGCCGAGATCGAGTGCTGATATTCCCGCAGGGCCGGCAGCTTGGATGTCACCATGTCAGGCGACTGTTCGATATGAATACCGAGCCGAGGGTCGTCAAAGTTCCCGTGGCCGTGCATCTGGGTCACCGCGACGTAGGCATTCCAGTAGGAGACCGGGCCTTCACCGGTGAAGGTCTCGAGCGCCACTTCGTGGAGGCCATACGCCGGCGGGATGACAGTGGGGTTGTTCTGGCCGTCGTGATTCCAGTACGCGTCGTACATGCCGGGACCCCAGGAGGTGAGCACCGCCTGGGTGGCGGGATCCTGGAGCGCAGGACTCAGGGCCACGATCGCACCAACATTGAGGTCGCGATTGGGCCAGCCATCGAGCCGCTGCCCGATGCCGGGAGCGACCGAATTGTCGACTGTCGAATGGCAGAGGGCGCAGGTGATCCCGACACTCATGAGGGAATCCTTGCCATTCACCGTCTCGACCACACCCTTGACGCCGACCACCGCGTTGAGCTTGAGCAGGGCGACTGTCGTGGCCGGGTCGTTGAGGTCGGCAGATTCGAGAATGCCGGCCGGCAGCGCCGAGGCATCCACCTTGAGCCCCACGCTCAGCGCCGTCGCCGGACTCACGCCCGACTGGATGACGCGATGGAGGCCCAGGGTATCGGTCCAGAACACGTCATCACCGAAGGTATCGAACCGGAAAATCTCCTTGCCCTCTGCGACGAGCTGGGGGTCGAGGTCGTCGCCGGGCCCGTTATCGCCGCCGCACGCGGAGAGCGCTGCGAGAAGCAGCACTGCTCCACGGCGCAGGCAGAGCTCGGCGCTCATGCGTCCATCTTGGCGCGCAGGGCCTTGGCACCAGCAAGGTGGCCCTGGAAGGCCGGCGCCACCGACTTCACGAACGCCTTCAGCTCATCGTTCTGGATGGCGGGGAGGAGCGTGCTGCTCACTGCGTCGAGCACCGCCTGGTGGAAGGCGATTTCGTGATCGAGGAACGCCTTGTCGAATTCCTTGCCCTTCAGGTGCTCCAGCTTGCTCATGGTCATCGACAGCTCGGCGACGCTCTTGTCATCCTTGGGCGGGGTCGGGGTCACCTTGAGCTTGGCGGCCAGGTCGCGGGCCATCTGGCGGACCTGGGTGTGGTCGTGCACGAAGTTCTTGGCGATCTGGCGGATTTCGGGATCGGAGGCCTTCTGGGCACCGAGGCCGGCGGTCTCGATGTCGGCGGTGTTGGCGGCATCGAAGATGGCGACGATGGTGGCATCATCGAGCTTGGGGGCAGTCGGGGCGCTGGACTGGGCTGCGAGCGACATGGGCAGGACGAGGAGGGCGGAAGCGAACACGGCAAGCGGGCGACGCATGGAGCACCTCGGCACAGGTTGGAAAGAGGACGGGACCAGCCGTCAGGACCCGCCCAACATGGCGCCGTAACTTCAAAAAGTCAAGTATTTATTTGACATATTGTGCTGACGTTGCCTTCTTTCCATATTATGAGCTCAGCGAAAGGGACTAACTCCATGTGGAGCAAGCGCGTCTGGGAGAGTACCCGGGGCCGGATCGTGACCCTCCTGCGCCGGCGCCAGCGTACCGTCGAGGAGCTGGCCGCCGAGCTGGGCGTGACCGATAACGCGGTCCGGGCCCAGCTCGGTGCCCTGGAGCGGGACGGTCTGGTGCGGGCCGCGGGCTCCCGGAAGCCGCCTGCGGCCGGCAAGCCCGCCGTCCTTTATGACGTCCCGCTCGAGGCCGACGCCCTTTTTTCCCGGGCCTATGCCCCGATGTTCACCTCGCTGGTGAGCACCCTCGCTGAACAGATGGATGGGCCGGAGCTCACGCGCGTGCTGGTCGAGGCCGGCAAGCACCTCGCCGCCGCCTACCCCGTGGTCGCCGCCGATGGTGAGCGCCGCCTCGCCGCCGCTGCGGAGGTGATGCAGCAGCTCGGCGCCCAGGTCGAACTGATCGAGGGACCCGACGGTATTACCCTTCGAGGGTCGTCCTGCCCGCTGGCCGTGGCAGTGGAAAAACGCCACGAGGTCTGCGTGGCCATGCAGGCCTTTCTCGAGGCGATGCTGGACCAGCCGCTGACGCAGTGCTGTGAGTATGAGGAGAAGCCACGATGTTGCTTCAAGATGGACAGGTGGACAGGTGGACAGGCGGACAGTTCTCACTGACGATCAATGTCCACCGATCCAGCGTTTGGTCTGTCCAGCTGTCCATCTGTCCAACTGTCCGTCTCTCCAACTGCGCGAAGCGCCCATGTCCCGCGCTTTCGTAAACGACGATGCCGCCGGCGAAGCCCAGCCGGAGCATCGCTATCCCCTGCCCCCTCGTGACGATCCGTCCTTCCCGCTCGCGGCGGCGCGGGCGCTGCTCGATGGCGCCAACGTGGGCGACTCGATCGGTGCCGAAGCGGCGACCGGTTACATCTTTGGCACGCCGGAACTGGTGCCGCAGGTGGAGATCATTCTCGCCGACGCGCG
>DASSHL010000195.1:0-2164 GCA_035692845.1 Gemmatimonadales bacterium | reverse complement strand
CGAGCCGACCACATCGCTCGACGTGCGCCATGAAATGGAGCTGTTCGAGCTGGTATCCGGGCTTGCGCGGAGCGGGCTCGCCGCCCTGGTCGTTACCCATGGACTCAATCTCGCCGCTCGATTCTGCGATGAAATGCTGCTACTCGACCATGGCCGTCCTGTCGCCGCCGGGGCACCGGCCGAGGTGCTCCGGCCTGAGGTGCTCTCCAGCGTCTTTCGCTGGCCTGTCGCGGTCACGACCTGGTGTGATGGCGCGCCGCAGGTCGTCCCGTTGCGTCGTGATGAAGTCATGCCCGCGTCCAATGACGCATCCACCGAGCCGAGGGATTGATGTCCAGCTTGACCATTCGCAGTGCTGCGATCGCCGTCCTTGCCGGGTTACCCCTCCTGGCACTCCACGCGCAGCAGGATTCGGCCGCCGTCGATCTGCCCGACATCGTGGTGTCCGAGAGCCGCCTCCCGATCCCGGCGAATGCCGTGACTTCCGCAGTGACTGTGCTTTCGGGAGCAGAACTGCGACAGCGCGGGCTGTCGCTGGTCCAGGACGCACTGCGGGAGGTTCCCGGTGCCGCGGTGGTGCAGCCCGGTTCTTACGGCGCCGTCACGTCACTCTTTGTACGCGGTGGCGAGAGCGACTACGTGAAGGTGCTGGTCGATGGCGTGCCCGTGAATGAACCGGGTGGAGCATTCGACTTCTCCACTCTCACGCTCGATGACATCGAGCGGATCGAGATCGTTCGCGGGCCGGCCAGCGTGACGTACGGCTCGGACGCCGTGACGGGCGTGGTGCGGATCATCACGAAGCAGGGGCGCGGCCCTGCGCACGGGAGTGCGGCCATGGAGGCGGGAACGTTCGGCTCCGTGCTGGGGCGCGCTGACGCCAGCGGTACAGCAGGTGCGTTGGGGTGGTCCGTCGGCGGGTCCTCCTCGACTACGGCCGGCATATACGATTTCAACAACACGTTCCGCAACTCGGCTGGGACCGGCCGGCTGGCCTGGCGTCCGGATGGGCGGAGTGACGTCTCGCTCACCGCCCGGTACGGCTGGAACTCCTTCCATTTTCCCACTGATGGTGCCGGCGTCCCGTCGGACAGCAACCAGTTTTCACGCGGCCGATCGCTCGCGCTGGGGCTGGACGGTGGCCGCCAGCTTTCGGCGCTCGTGGAGTTGCGCGGCGCTGCGGCACTGGCCCGAAGCCGTTCGTTCTTCGACGACACGCCGGACGGCGCGTGGGATACGACGGGCTTCGCCTACGCATCGACGCGCGAATCCGAGTCGACCCGGTGGAACCTGGATGGCCGAGCCATTGTCCGCCCGAGCGTGCGCTCCATGCTCTCGGTCGGAGCGCAGTTCGAGCGGCAGCTCGTCAATGCTGCAGCCTCCTACACTTCGAATTTCGGCGGCGGCACGAGCGCCGAGAACGATCCGCCATTCGATGCGTCCCGCAACGACGTCGCAGCGTACCTGGAGGCCCGCGCGGAGCCCGTGACCGGGCTCGTGTTGACGACGGGCGGCCGGCTCGATCACGACGAGGCGTTCGGCGACTATGCCACCTGGCGCGCCGGTCTGCGCGTCACCCTGCCGCGGGGCTTCGCGCTCAGGGGCGCCGCGGGGACTGGCTTCAAGGCGCCGACGTTCGCGGAGAATTTTGCCAATTCACCCTTCGAGGTGGGAAATCGCGACCTCGATCCCGAGCGTTCGCGGAGCTGGGAAGTGAGCCTGGAGCACGATGTGGCGGAGGGACGCCTGCATACCGCAGTCACCTGGTATGACCAGCGATTCCGGAACCTGATCCAGTACCTCGCAGCGGCCCCGGGGGAGCCGACCTACCAGAACCTGGGCGCTGCCCTCGCACGCGGAATCGAGGCGGCGGCGACTGGCCGGCTCAGCACAGCGGTCTCGATGGGCGGTTCGTGGAGCTGGCTCGAGACCCGTGTGACCGACGCGGGTGCGAGCGGCTCACCCGGATTCAGCGAAGGTGACCGGCTGCTTCGTCGCCCTGCCAATCTGGTCCGCTTCTGGGCCAGTGCGTCGCCGGTCGCACGTCTGCATCTCGATGCCGACGTGCTCTATACCGGGAGCCGGGACGACGTGGACTTTGGCAGCTTTCCCTCCGCCCGCGTTACGCTGCCCTCATATGCAATCCTGAATGCGGCCGTCAACC
>DASSHL010000194.1:0-5179 GCA_035692845.1 Gemmatimonadales bacterium | reverse complement strand
TGCCGGTCGGCACCACCTGCCAGGAGAGCCCGAACTTGTCCTTCAGCCAACCGCAGACTTGCGCCTTGGGATCGCCGCCCGCGCCCAGCTTCTCCCAGTAGCGATCCAGCTCCTCCTGGGTTTCGCAATAGAGCTGAAATGAAACCGCTTCGTTGAACGTGAAGACCGGTCCGCCGTTGAGCGCCGTGAATGGCTGGCCATTGAGCTCGAACTCCACGACCATCACGGAGCCGGGAGGGCGGCCGTGGGTTTCCTTGCCCGCTTCACCGTATCGGGCGACGCTCACGATTTTCGAGTTGGGGAAGATACTGATGTAAAACGCAGCCGCGTCTTCAGCCTGGTCGTCAAACCAGAGGCACGGCGCGATGGGATGCAGGGTTGCCATGGGAGACTCCGTTAGTGGTCGACGGTCAACGGTCGACGGTCGACCGTTGGAGCGGAATCACCACGCAACGCGGCCAGGCTGCGAGTGTCAAGAGAGCGGGACGAGCGGTGTGGATCAGGCCAACGGCAGCTTCAGCGAGTCATCGTCCGGACTGAGCAGAGAAGGTGGCTCACGATACGCGTAGTTCAGCCGCCAGCTGGCGAGCGCGATCGCCAGGACGGGGAGCCCGAGAAAGAGGAAGCCGGAGCCGAGTATCGCACCGGTGAGCGCCGCCAGAACACAGGCGCTCATCGGTTCCACGACCGCGCGCCAGAGCGGTACCCGGGGCAGGGCGGACCACATCACCATCGGGCCAATCACCGCCCCCATGACGCCGAGCACCCGCATGTTCCACATGTAGTTGGCCCAAGTTGCCGGTGGTGCTCCCGCGACAGCCTTGCCCAGCCAGGTGATGGGAACGGAAACGAGCGCGCCCGCGATGCCGCCGACAAGGCATACCGTGAGGATGATGTGCCATTTTGATCCTGGCTTGAGCTTCATGATGGCGGCCTCCTGTTCGATGTGCGCCGCGATTCTCGATCCGTATGCAACCGGCTATCCTCGTCTCCCACGCCCCACGCCCCACGCCCCACGCCCCACGCCCCACGCCCCATGCCCCATGCCCCACGCCCTAGTCCCTAACCCCTAACCCCCCTCTTTATCCTCCACCCTCGCCTCCACAGTACCGCTCGCGACGACGGTGCGAACGCCCGGGATGTGCTTGAGGAACGCCACGAGTCCGGCCATGTCTTCCACCGAGTCTGCGCCGACCACCAGTTCAATCGCCTCCTCGGTCGGACTTGAACCGGCGACCGCACGGAACTGCCGCACCGGTACATTGGCCTTGGCCACGGCATTCTCCACCTGCACGCGGGATGTCCTGGCGGGGTCGAGTCGCACGATCACCGACTGCAGCTCGCGATGTCCCGCGAAGAGCCGCCGCTCCAGCGGCTTGAGGCCGAGCAGGATCAGCAGGATGAGGGCGGTCGCCGCGACGGCGGGAAAATAAAGTCCGCCCCCCACCGCGAGTCCGATGGCTGCCACCGCCCAGAGACTTGCCGCCGTGGTGAGCCCGCGGATCACTTCCTGCCGCAACAGGATGGTGCCGGCACCGAGAAAGCCGATGCCGCTCACCACCTGCGCGGCGACACGCGATGGATCGAGCGAGACACCCGGTGTGTTGACCACCCCGGCAAATCCGTACGCCGAGACGATCATCACCAGCGTGGAACCGACGCTCACCAGCATGTGGGTGCGGAGGCCTGCAGCCCAGAGCAGCCGCTCGCGCTCGAGACCAATCACGCTGCCAAGCGCAGCGGCCAGCAGCAGGCGAATGACGACTTCAGAGGGTGGGAGCATGGGGAGTCGTGGGTCGTGGGTCGTGGGTCGTGGGTCGCGGGTCTTGAGTGTCATGACCCATGACCCTAATGAAATACATCCAGATCACCCGCGATCACCACCCGTCCGTCATAACGCGCGCGGATGATGTCCAGGCCTGCCTGGTTGACGCCCGGGCGCTGGTGGGTGAGCACCAGGAGCCGGGGCTGGGCGGCGTTCGCTACCCGCGCGATCTCCTCGGCGATGCTGTGGAACTCATGATAGTAGGGCGTGGCCTTCGCGCCTGGCAATCCGCCTTCATGCACCAGGATGTCGCAGTGCTGGCATTGCTCCGGAATGGCCGAAGGTGGGGCCGCATCGCCCGAAATCACGATCACTTTGTCGGGCGTATTGAACCGATAGCCCAATGCCTGCGGCCATGTCCCGTGATGCACGGCAAAGGCGGTGACGGCCACCACCGAATCCTGATAGACCACACCGGATTCGATCTCGTGTACATCCACCTGCGGTCCCGGTTTGCCGGCGAACTCGCCCTTATCTCCGGTGCGAATGGCGATGTCCTCGGACCAGGCGGCTAGAATGTGTTCGATCATTGCCTTGGTGCCGTGGGGGCCGTAGATCGTGATCGGATCATCCTGGTCCGTCATCCAGAGCCACCAGATCAGCTCCGGCAATCCCTGTGTGTGATCCGAGTGCAGATGGGTAATGAACACGACTCGCCGCAATCTGACATCATCCACGAGATGGCGCGACTGGGCGGCGCGCCAGCGCCGCATCACTCCGTCACCCGCATCCACGAGGTATGCCGCGCGGTCCGCAATGACGGCCGTCGCCGGGCCGAACCGGTCGGGGTCCGGGATTGGATTGCCGGTGCCGAGCATGACGACGCCGCTGGAGGAGTGGTGGGGCGCCTGCGCATGGCCGGCAGCCGCCATCAGTGCCAATGCCCCCGTCACTGCAAGTGTCCAACGGGTGCTGATGGGCATGGGTGCCAAGCTACGGCGCAATTGGAGACGGCGGAAGACGGAGACGGGTCGCGGGTCGCGGGTCGACCGTCGACCCACTGCCCGTCTGTCCGTCTGTCCGTCTGTCCATCTCATTGACGCCCACGGTCCCGCCCCGTATCGTTGTCGGCTGCTGTTCGCCATAGGCCTTGGCCCCCTGGAGGGGTTTATGCTGCCGTCGCTGGTCGTTGCCCTGGTCTGTTGTTCGCCCGTCTCGCCCGTCCGTTCCATCCCGCCCGACCTGCCAACCATCGCCGCCAACGACAATCGCCATCCCGCCGGCACGCTGCACGGAAAGGTGCTTGAGGTCTCCCTCGAGGCGCGGACAGGACGCTGGTATCCTGACGGTCCTGCTGGACGCTTCATCGAGGCGGCCACGTTCGCTGAAGCGGGAAAGACCCCGCAGAACCCCGGCCCGCTCCTCCGGGTCGAGGCCGGCACCTGGGTGCAGGCGACGATGAAGAACCTGCTGCCCCAGCCGCTCACGCTCTACGGTTTTGGCGAGACACGGCGCGGTGTGGCCGACAGCGTCGTCATCGCACCCGGCGCGTCGCGCACCCTTCGCTTCCAGGCCCAGACACCCGGCACATACTACTACATGGGCCGCATCACGCCCGTGCCCCTGGCGGGCCGCGCCGAGGACGGGAGCCAGCTCAATGGCGTGATCGTGGTCGATCCGCCGGGAGTCCGCGCGACCGATCGGATCTTTGTCATCTCGATCTGGGGCACCATTGATTCGACCAGTCCCAGCGGTCTCGGCCGCACCACGATGGCCATCAACGGGCTGTCCTGGCCGCACACCGAGCGGCTCGACATGGTACAGGGAGACAGCGCCCACTGGCGCATCGTCAATCTCAGCTTCCTGCCCCACCCGATGCACCTGCACGGCTTTTATTTCCGCACCGACGCCAAGGGTGATGGGATCAGTGACACGCTCTATGCAGCATCGGCCCAGCGACTGGCGGTCACCGAGCTGCTGATGCCTGGCCAGACCATGGAGCTGGCCTGGCAGGCGTCCCGCCCCGGCGACTGGATTTTCCACTGTCACTTCGCGGGGCATCTCTCCAAGCTCGTCACGCTCGATACCTACCGCGGCGATCTCGACACGATGGCGACCATGCACCACATGGCCGACGGACCGCACCAGATGTTCGGGCTCGTGCTCGGGATCCGGATAGCGCCCTCCGGCCAGGCTGCGGTCGCGGCGACCAGTGCCCGCGCCATCCGGATGCTGGTGCGCGAGAAGCCCGGCATCTACGGCGCTGATCCCGGCTATGCCTTTGTGCTGGGCGGCTCGGCGGACGATTCGAGCGGTGCCATGCCGGTCCCAGGACCTGAACTGGTGCTGCAGCGGGGTGAGCCGGTCGCTGTGACGATCGTCAACCAGACCCAGGATCACGCCGCCATTCACTGGCATGGCATCGAACTGGACAACAGCTATGCTGACGGGGTGCCGGGCTGGAGCGGCAATGCCGACACCCGCCTGCCGGCCATCGCGCCGGGAGATTCCCTGACGGTGCATTTCACCCCGCCGAGGGCCGGCACCTTCATGTATCACTCGCATTTCAACGAGTTCCAGCAGATCCCCTCGGGGCTGTACGGCGCCATCGTCGTCGTCGACAGCACGCATCCCGCGCCAGGCGCGCAGGACCGGACGTTCATCTTCAGCGACGGCGGCCCGACGACCAACGTGATCACGGGACCATTCCCGCCCGTGGTGATGAACGGCGCCAGCGCACCGAAACCGGTGGAGCTGCGCGCCGGCACGACGTACCGGTTCAGGCTCATCAATATCCGGGGCGATGCGCTGCTGCTGCTGTCCCTCACGCAGGCCGGGCAGCCTGCCAGCTGGCGGATCGTCGCCAAGGATGGCGCCGACCTGCCGACGGCCCAGGTGGGCACGCATCCGGCCGCGCTGCTCTTCGCGCCGGGTGAGATTTATGATGTCGAGTTTACGCCGTCCTCGGCCGGGGCACTGGCGCTGAACTTCGGTGAGCCGGTGCCGCCCGGCCAGCCGCCGTTGCCGATGACGCAGGTGGCGGTGGAGGTGAAGTAGACGGGAAGACGGGAAGGCGGGAAGACGGGAAGGCTCATTCCTTCAGATCTTCCCGTCTTCCCAACCTCCCGCCTTCCCGTCTTCCATCTTCCCGTCCTTCCGTCTTCCCGTCTTCCCGTCTTATCTCATACACCACCCTCGCCTGGCCACCCGCTTCGGAGTGCGGGCCGGCATACACGCCGCCGATCTTCTCCACCGCCCGGCGCGAGCGCCAGTTGTCGGCCGCGATGACGAAAATGACCCGGTCCACTGACTGGAACGCGTGCTCCAGCATCAGCCGCTTCATCTCGCCGTTGTAGCGCCCACCCCAGCGTGACCGCGCCAGGAAGCTCCAGCCGATCTCGACCTCGCGTGCGG
>DASSHL010000193.1:0-2234 GCA_035692845.1 Gemmatimonadales bacterium | reverse complement strand
CCCACTGGGGGTATGGTATCTCCAGCTCTCGTCCGGATGCGTCATGGTCTTGGCGCCATGATACGCTGCGCGCATCTCCGGCTCGCCATGGCGCATGTAGATGATCCCCCGGTCATCCACCTGCCGCTTGCCGCGCCAGGTAGCGGCGTAGCGACCGGGCTCGAACAGCGCGACGTCGAGCGGCACCGCTGACATGACCGCCAGGTTACCGGACGCCGCGACGGCCTTGGTATACGGGTTGGGTGCGCAATCGGCGCCGCTGCTGTGTGTGGTGCCTTCGGCCCGGGCACTCAACTGGAAATGCTCGAAGACGTACCGCCAGCGCCGCACATGCTCGGCCAGCCGCTCGCCAGGAGCACGCAGGTCTTCCGCGTCGCGCTTGGCCCAGAAGCCTCGCACGAAGCTGCCCGCGCTGTCAGCAGGCGCGGCGTCGAACGCCGCCAGTTCCTCCGGTGTTGCCACCCACGCTATGTCCCGCCGGTAGCTCTCACGTCCCAGTGCCGTGGGCACACTGGCACCGTGATAGTAGGCGGTGGTTCCCTCGTCGACATCGCCCCGCACATAGAGCGAACGTGACTGCTCCAGCAACCCGAGGCCAGAGTCACCATCCAGCGTCACGTAATGACGAAAGGCATCCAGCGCCGAATCGGTCTGGTGCAAGTTGCGGTAGACCCGCCCCAGCGCGAGCCACGGCGACGCGGCGGTGTTGGCCCGCGCGGCACGCCGCACCGCGCGAATCGTTTCACCGTTGAGTGACCGTTCCCCGAACGGCAACAGGATGTCACCCAGCAACTGAGCCGCTTGGTCGAAGGATGAGTCGGCTTCCAGCGCCTTGCCCAGCGCGTGCAGCGCCGCGTCATGGTAGTAGACGCCGGCCCCCGAGTGCATGCTGGGCTTCACCACGGCATCCACGCTGTCGAGCGCGAGATCCGCGAGCGCCAGCCCGTACCACGGCCAAGGCCAGTTGTCGGGTGCGCGGTAGATGGCCTCGTCAAAGAGCGTCTGGGCCCGGTCGAGTGGCGGCCGATCGGCGGACAACTGCCCCACCCGGAGCTGGGCCAGCGCCGTTTGCATCAGCAGCAGTGCATCGGACTTGTCGCGATTCAGCGCGGCCCGTTCGTCCAGCGCCAACGCCGTCGCTTCGTCAGGGCTGGAGAGCAGGATGACGGAATCCTGCAGCGCGGCGAGATGGAGGCGGGCAGTCGGAGCCTGGGCATGCAGGAGGGGCAGGATGGGCGAGATGGGCAGGACGGACAGGAGCAGCAGCCACCGGTGACGGCGCATCTGGATGCCTCTAGGGGGACGGCGGGATAGAGGCGGGGACGACTGAGTGATGGACAGATGGACAGATGGACAGTTGGACAGACGGACAGGCGTACAGACGTCATTGCGAGGAGGCGGAGCCGACGAAGCGATCAGGTCGCCCAGATCTGGGTGCTGGCTACCCGATTGCTTCGGCCCGTTGGGCCTCGCAATGACCGGTCAACGGTCGACTCGTGACCTGCGACCCGCGACCTCTTCCCGTCTTCCCGCCCTCCCGTCTTCCCGCCTATTCGAGCAAATACTCCACCGTGCTCACCACCCGCAGCGTCTTCTCCACCTGGCTCTCTTCCTGGATTCCGTTGGCCTGATCCCTCGGCAGGATTTCAAACACACCCTGGTTGGCCCGGCGGATGCCGCCGACGTGGGTCTTCGAGTCGCGGGCAAACTGTTCCGCCGCGTCCCGCGCGCGCGAGGTGGCCTCGGCGATCATCGCCGGCTTGAGCTCGTTGAGCTTGGTGAAGATGAAGCTGGGACCCGTCGCCGCATACTCGCCGCCGGAAGAGAAAACCACGCCCGCTTCGACCAGCTCGTTGAGACGCTGGCTCGCCGCCAGCACCGTGTCGGGTCGATCGGAACGAACCATGATAGTCTGCTTCACCACGAAGCGCGAGGCCACGCCACCCGCCGGCTGATACTGGTTGGCATTGGCGTCGGTCACCTGGAAACCCTGCAGCGAAGCCTGTGCGGTATCGATGCCGTGCCGGTCGAGGAACTCCAGGATCTGCTTCACGTTGCTCGCCACCTGCGCCTGCGCCCGGCTCAGGTCATTGTCGGCCACAACGATGCTGAGCGGCCAGATGGCGAGGTCAGCGCGGATGGGACGCTCCGACACACCCTTCACGGTGACGAAACGATCGCTGGCACGTACCTGCGCAATCCCGCGCCCGGCGAGCCAGCCACCAAGAACGATG
>DASSHL010000192.1:0-4487 GCA_035692845.1 Gemmatimonadales bacterium | reverse complement strand
TGTCGGCCGCGATGACGAAAATGACCCGGTCCACTGACTGGAACGCGTGCTCCAGCATCAGCCGCTTCATCTCGCCGTTGTAGCGCCCACCCCAGCGTGACCGCGCCAGGAAGCTCCAGCCGATCTCGACCTCGCGTGCGGCCGCATCATACGCGAAATAGCGCGAGGAGCCGATGACCTCGCCGGTCTCGGCATCGCTCGCCAGCAGCGCCCCATCCGATGCCAGCGATTCCTCGAAGAACCGCCGGAACCCCTCCGGCGTGGCGCGTTCCTTGGCGGGATGCTGCTCCCAGATGAGTGGGTCACACGCCACAGCGTGCAGCACATCGTGATCGTCCGCGCGGAGCGGCCGGAGCGTTACAAGTTGCCCCGCGAGCGTCGGCTGGAGGTCAAGCGTCATGGCGTTTCCGTTGCAGAGTCAGCCCGGGATCATGCAGGATAGCGTTCGGGTGCGTAGCGTGTCGCAAGCAGCCCGGTGGCGCAGTCGAGGTTGATCTCGTGCAGCAGCAGGCCTTCTTCACCGTAAGGCAGGCTGGCCAGGCATGTGCCCGACGGTGTCACGATGCAGGTGGCGGACTCCGGGCGGGCCAGCGCGTAGTTGACACTGGCAATGTAAATGGTGTTTTCCAGCGCCCGGCACATCACCGCCTTCTCATAGTACGGCGCGGCGGGGTCGCCCCAGTGTGCCGGTGTGGTTCCGGCGTGATCGCCGCCGGTCTGGTGCGGGTGAAAGACGATCCTTGCACCACGCGTCGCGGCCCAGCGCACTGTCTCGGGATACCGGAACGCTTCGTGGCAGATGGCAATTCCGAAAGGCACGCCGTGGACCTGGAACAGCTGGCGGGTGTGTCCTGGTACATAGTACTGCTCTTCGCTGGGATCGAGCTGGCACTTGGCCTGGATTCCCTGTATCGCCCCGTCGCCATTGATCACCACGGCCACGATCTGCCGTCCGTCGTCGGTGACATGCTCCACGCCGAGGATCGTTGCGATGCGGGAACTGCGAGCCCAGCCGGCGACCGCCTTCAGCACCTTCGCTTCGTCGCCGGCATCGAATGGTGGAACATCGTTGCCGGTTCCGCGCAAGCCAGGCAGGTATGCCTCGGGAAAGCAGATAATCCCTGCATCCTGTGCCGCAGCCTCGGCCATCATTGCACGTACCCGCTCCAGTCCGTCATCGAGCGATACCGCGATGGGCGGCGAGGCCAGTGCGATGATCATCCGGCTGCCCGTGCCTTCGGCTGGTGGGTCCGCCGAGTTTCGAGGTTTCGTGCGCGGGCCCCGGCAGCTGCAGCCGGGGATCGCGCGCACGCTTGGGAACGGATCCTGACCTGCGGACCCCTACTTGCCCTGCGGCAGTGCACCCACGGTGGTGGGGTGGGCGGTGGACGTGACGAACGCTGCGATGTCGGCCTTCAGCTGCGTGGCCGACGCCTGGTTCAGGTACGCCATATGCCCGCTCTCGTAATACTTGAACTGGACCCGGTCATTATACGTCTGGTCAAAGCCGAGATGGCTGAAGGTGTATTCGGCATTGGCAAACGGCGTTGCCGTGTCATAGTAGCCGGCGCCGACCATGACATGCAGGTAGGGATCCTTGGCCATGGCGAGCCGGAGTGACTCGACCTCATTCGGGTAGCCGCGCCCGCTGCGGCCGTACTCCCAGCGGCCGGCATGACCGCCGCTGTAGTACTGGAGGTCGCTCGTGTAATCGAGCTCGTTGTGCAGATAGCGCATGAACGCCGCCATGAATGCACTCGACGGCGCCACGTCCGATGGGTCGTAGTCCTGCGACTGGCTCGACGGGTTGCCATTGATGCCGGTGAGCCGCGTGTCATAGCGACCCAGCATCAGCCGCTGGTCGCGCAACAGCTCGGTGCGAAAGGCGCCGGCGCTGATCCGCAGGTTGGTATTCTCGATGAACGTCTGCGAGAGGCCCGTGAGCCGGGCCAGCTGCTGGGCCACCGCCGTGCGCTCGGCGGCGGTGAGACTGTTCCCCTTGGCCAGCTCCGTCAGGTAGTCGCCAAAGGCATAGTCGCGCGACTGCTGTACCACCTGCTCGAGTGACTGGGCCTGCAGATCGGGGGGCAGCTTCTTGTGGTACCACGCACTGGCGGTGTAGGTCGGCAGGAAAGTCGAGTAGCCGATGTCGTTGGTCGGCGACTGCGAAATGTACTGGAAGTTGAGCACGGTGCCGAGCAGCATGATGCCGTTGAGCTCGATCCCCTCGTTGTCCTGTAGCTCGGAGGCCAGCCCCGCCGAGCGGAAGGTGCCATAGCTCTCGCCGAAGAGATACTTGGGCGACGCCCAGCGGTGATACTTGTCGAGATAATTGCGGATGAACTGCGCAAACATCCGGATGTCATTGTCCGCGCCAGTGTAATCCGACGGCTTGACGTCCACGGCCGGCCGGGAGTAGCCGGTCATCATGGCGTCGACCTGGACCAGGTCGGTGACATCGAGGGGCGTGTTGGGGTTGTCCACCAGGTCATACGGCGGCGCCGGCTGTGCACCGCCCGGACCCATGGCCGGGAACTTGGGGCTCATGATCCCCATGTTGAGCCAGATGGACGCGGAACCCGGGCCGCCATTGAAGAAGAAAGTGACCGGCCGGTTCTCGGCGTTCTCCTTGTCCTTGGTGTAGGAGATGTAGAAGACCGTTGCCTTCGGGTTTCCGGCGGCATCGCGCAGCACCATCGTGCCGGTGTTGGCGGTATAGGCGATCGTCTTGCCGTTGACGGTCATGCTGTGCTTCGTGGTCGATACCCTCTCGACGGCGGGCACGCCTGTCGTGTCCTTGCGGGCGGTACTGCTGCTGTCGCCCCCCGAGCCGGATCGGCCTCCCGGCCGCTGGGCTGCGGCGGGGCTGACGACGAGGAAAAGTGTGAGGGTACCGAACAGCAGCGTGCGCATGCGCATTCCGCGATCTCCGCGATGGAAGTGGGTCAGGGGGTACGGTCCGTCTCAATGCCGAAGTGCCACAGCGTCCTTGAGCGGAACTGCTGCCCCGGCTCAAGAATAGTGGACGGGAACCCGGGATGATTGGGGGAGTCCGGGAAGTGCTGGGTCTCCAGCGCGAGCCCGCTCCGGTGCGCGTACACCACCCCGTGTTTGCCGGTGATGGTGCCGTCAAGGAAGTTCCCGGAATAGAACTGGATACCCGGCTGGTCCGTGCGGATCTCGAGCACTCGTCCGCTGGCCGAATCACTGAGGCGAGCCGCCAGGGCCAGCCCGGTGCCAGCGTGATTCAGCACGAAATTGTGATCATAGCCGCCGGCGAACCGAAGCTGCTCGTTGTCGTCGTTGATCCGATCGCCGATCGGGTGCGGGGTGCGGAAATCAAAGGGCGTGCCTGCGACCGGCGCGATGACGCCGGTCGGGATGAACGTGGAATCAATCGGCGTGAAGGAATCGGCCGCGATCATCAGCTCGTGGCCGAGAATGCTGCCGGAGCCCGCGAGATTGAAGTAGGAATGCTGCGAGAGATTGATGGGTGTCGCCTTGTCTGTCGTGGCCTGGTAGTCGATCACGACATCATTGCTGTCGGTGAGCGTGTAGCTCACCTGCACGGTGACCGTGCCCGGATAGCCCTCATCGCCGTCGGGGCTGGTATGGTGGAACACCACACCCGTCCCGCGCGCGTCCGAAAACGATTCACCCGTCCACACCACCTTGTCGAAGCCCCGAAGCCCGCCATGAAGGGCGTTGGGCGGATTATTGATGGCCAGGTGATAGGTCTTGCCGTCAAGCACGAAGGTGCCCTTGGCAATCCGGTTGGCGTAACGCCCCACGATGGCGCCGAAGTAGGGCGAAGCGCGCAGGTACCCCGCCAGGCTGTCATAGCCGAGCACCACGTCGCCGAGCTTCCCGTCGCGGTCCGGCACCGTGAGCGAGACGATGATCCCGCCGTACGTCATCGCCCGCAACGCGACGCCGTTGGCGTTCGTGAGCGTGAACAGCTCCACGGAGTCGCCCTCGGGTGTCATGCCGAACGGTTCACGAGTCACGGTGGCCTCTCTCCCGATGACTGCGTCCTGTGTGCCGGTGCCGCACGCCGCGACGGCCGCGAGCATGATGATGAAACCCAGCCGACGCATGGCGTAGCTCATGGTTCATCCTTCCAGATGCGAAGTTCAGTAACGGCTGACGCCGCGGGTGCCGCGTGCTCCATGACGACACGCATGCGGCTGGTCTCGACCGGAGCGAACCAGACAGTGTTCATGGCCGAGGCCTCCGGCAGGAGCGGCAGGCGTCGTGCTTCCCGGACATTCTGCCATTGTGTGCCATTCCAATATTGCAGCAGGTAGCTCCTCGGCGCTGCCAGCCCTCCACCCTCGCCGGCAAAATGAATCTCCGCGCGTCCTACCCGGCGCGGCACCTGCCACTCCACCTCCAGCCAATCGCTCCGGTTGGGTGTGCCCCGTGCCGACCAGCGATTATCACTGTATCGCGTGTAGGCGGTCACGCCGTCGTTGGCCGTCTCGATG
>DASSHL010000191.1:0-5188 GCA_035692845.1 Gemmatimonadales bacterium | reverse complement strand
CAACGCGGTGGCGGCATCGGCCGGGGACCGGTACATTGGCGCCGGTGACCCTCGCCACGATAGCCGAACATGCCCGCGTGGAAGACCGGCTGCTGGAACTGGTGGCCGGAAGCGCCCGGGGGCCCAGACGGGATGGACTCTTTGCGCTCTGGCTGCTGCTGCGGGTGCTGCAAGACCTGCGGATGGCTCCCTACCCCGAACGGCTCCAGCGGCGGCGCGTCGCTGCGCTGGAGCGGCGGCTCTCCACCTTCACGCTCCCAGCCCCATTCCGGCGCGCCGTGACATCAGCGATGGCCGCGCTGGCCGACCCCGCGACGGCGAACCCCGCCGTGATCCTCGCGCAGCTGGTGGCCCCGGTACGGGAATCGGTCAATGCGGAAGCGGGGGAGCTGGTGGGGGAGCTGGCGAGAGGCTGAGAGCTGAGAGCCAAGAGCTGAAAGCTGAAAGCTGAACGATGCTACTGTCTTTAGCCTTTAGCCTTTAGCCCTCAGCCCTTAGCCTACTTCGGCCTCAACGCGTTACTCGAATCCTTCGCAGCCGCCGAGCGCCGGACATAGCTGCTGTCGCGGCTGGGAACAGCGCCCGTCAGCTCGACGCGGGTGCCGCGATCATTCGGCACGATGCGAACCCACATCGGCTGACCCGTGGCGGTCCAGTCCACATGAATGGCCGTAGCGCCGGTCGAGTCAGTGAGGTCACTGACGATCGACCAGCCAGCCCCGGAAAACTGGGTACGGTAATACTGGGCAATCACTTCAGGCTCGGCGACCGACTGGAACACCAGCTGCAGCGCGTCGGTGCTGCCGGACTCCGACTCGACCCGGGAATTGGGAGGCAGGAGGACTGAGGGGAACGCCTCGGCCACGTTAGGTGGCTTGATGTCGTCCTCATCCTTCTGGCAAGCCCCGGCCAGCAGCAGCAGGGCGCACGAAACAACCGCGAGATGACGTGGCATAGGCGGGGAGACTAGCGGCCCGGATGGTTTGCCGCAAGATGCGCCGCCGCTTAACTTTCCAACCGAATTCCGTGGGCAATTCCGCAGGGCGAGGAGCATCATGGCAGGCCACAGCAAGTGGAAGCAGATCAAGCGCAAGAAGGCGGTCACCGACTCGCGCCGGGCCTCGGCGTGGACCAAGGTCATCCGCGAGATCACGGTCGCGGCTCGCGCCGGTGGCGGTGACCTGGGCGGAAATCCCCGGCTCCGCCTGGCTGTAGACGCCGCCCGCGCAGTGAACATGCCCAAGGAAAACATCGAGCGCGCCATCAGGAAGGGCACCGGTGAACTCGAGGGCGAGGCGTACCAGGAACTCACCTACGAGGGCTACGGGCCTGGTGGTGCCGCCGTGTTCATCGAGGCCACTACCGACAACCCGACCCGTACCGTGGCCGAAATCCGTCACGCCTTCAGCCGGAACGGCGGGAACCTGGGTGCCACCGGCTCCGTGGCCTGGATGTTCGATCACCTGGGCCAGATCATTCTCGACGCCTCGCGCAGCGCTGAAGAGGCCACGCTCGACATGGCCCTCGAAGCCGGTGCCGATGACTTTGCCCGCGATGGCGACTATTACGTCCTGAGCACCACGCCGGCCAGCTTCCACGCCGTGCAGGATGCGCTCAGGACGTCGGGCCTCGAGGTCGAGTCGGCCGAGGTGGCGATGGTGCCGAAGAACACGGTGAAGGTGGAAGGTCCCGATGCCGACCGCCTGCTCCGGCTGGTGGAGGCGCTGGAAGAACTGGACGACGTGTCCAAGGTATTCTCCAATTTTGACATTGACGCGTCCCAGCTGGCGGAGGCCGACGCCTGACGCGGCTCCGGGCGTGAAGGTACTGGGCGTGGACCCGGGCACTGCAGTGCTCGGGTATGGAGTAGTGGAATCAGTCCCTCGCCGGGCCGGTCGCCTGCTGGAATGCGGCGTGGTGCGTACCAGCAGCCATGACTCGCTGCCTGCCCGCCTTCGGATCATTCACGAAGCCATCGCCGATCTCATCGCCCGGCACCAGCCGGACACGCTGGCCATCGAGAAGGCGTTCTATGGCCGGAACGTGCACACCACCATGGTCCTGAGCCACGCGCGCGGCGTCATCCTGCTCGCGGCAGAACAAGCGGGACTCGCAATCGGCGAATATGCGCCGGCCCTGATCAAGAAGACCGTCGTGGGCCGGGGTGCGGCCCTGAAGCCGCAGGTGGGATACATGGTGCAGCAGCTTCTCCATCTCACGGCGGCACCCGAACCGGCGGATGCCGCCGATGGCGTGGCCATCGCGCTGACCCATTTGCTGCTCGCGGGCAGCAGGGTGCCGGCCGGACGATGATCGCTCTCGTGAGCGGGACGCTGGTGGCGCGCGACGGCGAGGCCATCACGGTCGAAACGAGCGGCGGCGTAGGCTACAGCATGACTGTCCCGGCGGGCACCATGGCGCGCCTGCCGGCTATCGGCCAGGTGGTTCGGCTCCATACCGAACTCGTGGTGCGCGAAGACGGCTGGATGCTGTTTGGTTTTGACGTGCCCGCCGACCGAGCCGTATTCCGCCGGCTGCTTGGTGCCAGCGGATTCGGGCCTCGGCTGGCGCTCGGGCTGCTGGCCGAGCTCGGCGCTGAGCGGGCGGTCCGCGCCATTCGCGCGCGTGACCTGGCGGTGCTCTCGAGCGTGAGTGGCATCGGGCGGAAGAAGGCGGAGCGCCTGGCGCTGGAACTCTCCGACCGCTTTGATGACCTGGAACTCGCCGCGGCACCGGCGCCAGTCAGGGGTTCGGAGGAAGCAGTGCGTGCCCTTGTGGCGCTCGGCTACACGACTACCGCCGCTGATGACGCCGTGCGCCTGGCCGCGCGCGAGGTCGCCCTGGAAGACACACCGCAACTGATCCGGCGGGCCCTGGCCCAGCTTGCCGGTGCCCGTTCTGGGAGAACGCCCTGATGACCGTCGCCGCCGTGACCGCCGAGTGGCTCTGCACCCGCTGCGGAACATCCAACCGCAAGCTCGTGATGGACGAAACCGACCGGGCGGTGGACCGGTGCCAGCACTGCGGTGCACGGCACGTGATCCGGCCCGGCCTGCGCCCGGTGCGCTGGGAGTCGGAGCTGGATGATTGACGTGACCCGCCTCGACGTCACTACCCCTGCCGAGCTGCCGGAAGAAACCGGCGCGGACGCCGCACTGCGGCCGTCACGCCTGGAGGATTTCGTCGGCCAGGAGCAGGTCAAGACGTCGCTTCGCATTGCCGTGGATGCTGCGCGGCAGCGACACGAGGCGCTGGACCATGCGCTCTTCTTTGGACCGCCGGGCCTCGGCAAGACCACCCTTGCCATGCTGCTGGCGCGGGAAATGGGCGTGCAGTTGCGCACCTCGTCGGGGCCGGTGCTCGAGAAGCCGGGCGATCTCGTCGGGCTGCTCACCGGGCTGGGGCCGGGCGACATCCTCTTCATTGACGAAGTGCACCGGTTGCGTCCCGCCCTGGAAGAATTTCTCTATCCCGCAATGGAAGACTTCCGGGTGGATGTACGCATCGCGGAGGGTCCCAATGCCCAGACCATTCCCATGGCGCTCGAGCGCTTCACGCTGATCGGCGCCACCACCCGCTTCGGCTTGCTGACGCCGCCGATGCGGGCGCGCTTCGGACTGGTGGAGCGACTGGCATTCTATCCAGCGGAAGACCTGGCCACCATCGTGGCGCGGAGCGCGTCCATCCTTGGCGTCCCCACCGATGCCGAAGGAGCCATCGAGATCGCGCGGCGGAGCCGCGGCACGCCGCGCGTCGCCAACCGACTGCTGCGCCGGGTGCGCGATTACGCCCAGGTACGCGCCCAGGGCCGGATCACGGTGCCGGTGGCGCGGGAAGCGCTCGCGCGCCTCAACGTGGATGAGTTCGGGCTCGACGACATGGATGCCCGGATCCTCTCCACCATCATCGAGAAATTCGGTGGCGGGCCGGTGGGACTCGGCACCATCGCCGTGGCAGTCGGCGAGGACGCGGGCACGCTGCAGGATGTCTACGAGCCCTATCTCATCCAGCAGGGATTTCTGGAGCGGACCCAGCGTGGCCGGGTTGCGACCGCCAATGCCTACGCCCGCCTCGGCCTCACGCCGCCGGACCGTTCCGCTGATGGCTGACCGGCAGGGCGCCGGCCTCCGCACGTCCGACTTCGATTACGTACTTCCCGCCGAGCTGATTGCGCAGCACCCAGTCGAGCGACGCGGTGCGAGCCGGCTGCTGATCGTGCGGCGCGCCGACGGCTCGCTCACCGATGCCGATTTCCCCGCCCTGCTGGATCTCATACCTGCTGGCGACGTGCTGGCCCTCAACACCACGCGCGTGCGGCACGCACGCTTCCTCGGCACGCGGCCTTCGGGTGCACCCGCCGAAGTGCTGCTGCTCCATCCCGGCCAGGACGACACCTGGATTGTGATGGGACGCCCGGGCAGCGCGCTCAAGCCGGGAAAGCGGATTGATATCGGGCCGGCGGCGTGGATCGAGACGGTGGCGGTGCTCGATGATGGACTGCGCCAGGTTCGATTCGGGGGCGTGGACGCTGAAGCGGCCATCAACCGCTTCGGACGCCTGCCGCTGCCGCCCTACATCACGCGTGATCCTGAGGCCGGTGACGAGGAGCGCTACCAGACGGTGTATGCCGAGCGTGAGGCGAGTGTCGCCGCGCCGACGGCGGGACTCCATTTCACGGATGACCATCTGGCGACACTGGCCGGGCGCGGCGTGACGCTCAGCCGGCTCGATCTCGAGGTGGGGCCGGGAACCTTCAAGCCGGTGGAGACCGACGATCCGGCAGAGCACCCAATGCACGAGGAGCAGTACGATGTTCCGGCCCAGGCGGTGGAGGAGATCAACGCTGCGCATGATCGCGATGCCAACGTGTGGGCCGTGGGGACCACGGTGGTGCGGGCTGTGGAGAGCGCCGCCGACGAACATGGCGTACTGCGCGCGGGTCATGGCGCCACCCGGCTCCTCATCACGCCCGGCTACCGCTTTCGTGCAGTCGATCGCCTGCTCACCAACTTCCACCTGCCGCGCTCGACACTGCTCATGCTGGTGGCGGCGTTCGCGGGCTACGAGCTGATGATGGCCGCCTATCGCCACGCGGTGAACCAGCGCTATCGCTTCTATTCGTACGGCGACGCGATGCTCATCCTGTGAGCGCATTCAACTTTACCCTGGAGCGATCGGACGGCGCCGC
>DASSHL010000190.1:0-6637 GCA_035692845.1 Gemmatimonadales bacterium | reverse complement strand
AAGCCGCAAGCTCTCGATGTCGGCGTTGATGGAGGCGTCCTTCTCGATGTAGACATCGGTCGAGGGGACGTACGCTTCGGGCTGGTAATAGTCGTAGTAGGAGACGAAATACTCGACCGCGTTACCCGGCAGGAACTGGCGCAACTCGCCATAAAGCTGGGCCGCCAGGGTCTTGTTGTGCGACATGACGAGCGTGGGCTTGCCGTACGCCGCAATGACGTGAGCCAGCGTCATGGTCTTGCCCGAGCCGGTGACACCCAGGAGGGTCTGGTAGCGGTCCCCCCGGCGCACGCCGGCGGTCAGCTCGGCGATGGCCTTGGGCTGGTCCCCCGCCGGAGCAAACGGGGCGACGACTTCGAAGCGCGGTGACATGGGGGAAATATAACCGGTTTTCGGGGTTTATTCAGGGAGCAAGGGGGGCGTGAGGCTTGAGGCATGGGGCGTGGGGCTCGGGGGTCTCACGCCTCAGGCCCCATGCCCCACGCCCTACGTAGCCATCTCCATCAACCTCCCCCACTGCTTCTCCGTCACCGGCACCACCGACAGCCGGCCCATGCGCACCAGGGCCAGATCCCTGAACGCGCTGTCCTCCTTGATGTCGCTGAGTGCAACGCTCCGCTTCACCGGCCGCACCGGCTCGATATCCACTGTCACGAGCTTGCCGCCTGATGCCGCGGGATCCGGGTAGGAATCGGTCACGGCACGGGCCAGCCCCACCACGCGGCGTTCGGTGCCGGTGTGGTAAACCAGGATCTGGTCGCCCTTGGCAACGGCGCGGAGATGCTTCTGCGCCAGTGCGTTCTTCACACCAGACCACGAAGTGCGCTTGTCGCCCACCAGGTCATCCCAGGAGTAATCGGTGGGCTCCGTCTTGAAGATCCAGTATCCGGCCATCAGTTCTCCGTCACCGCCGCCGGGGGCGCCGCGTCACGCCGGTCAATCGTGATCACACCCTTCACACGGCGGACCGCCTTCAGCACCTTGGCCAGATGGGTAAGGTTGTCCACTTCCACATAGACATTGCCGAACACGTTGCCGTCCTTCGACTGGAGATCGGCCCCGCGAATGTTGGTACCGCTCTGGCTGATGGACTCCATGATGTCGGCATACAGTCCTCGGCGATCCTCGCCGGTAAGCACCAGCCGGACCGCGAAGGTCTCGCCCGCGTTCTCGTGCCAGTCGATGTCCACCCGGCGCTCGAGGGCCGAGAGCGTAAGCAGGTTGGGGCAGTCGGCGCGGTGGATGGAAATGCCGCGGCCCTGCGTGACATAGCCCACCACCTTGTCACCCGGCACTGGCTGGCAGCATTGCGCGTAGCGCACCATGAGCCCGTCGGCACCCTGGATCTTGATCCCCCGCCCAAGCCGCAGCCGGTCAATCACCCGGCCAAACACTGTTGGCTTCGGCGCAGTGAGCTCATCCGACGGGAGCTCGGGATAGAGCGCGTTGATCACCTGCGAGATTGGCACGTCCCCTCGTCCGAGCGCCACTTCCAGCGCGCGCCCATCGGACAGGGACAGTGTGTGTGCTGCCTTGAGCAACCGGGCGTCGTCGGGCGAATCGAGCCGGCGGCGGCGCACCTCGCGCGTGAGCAGCTCTCGCCCCAGCGCAAGACTGACCGTCTCCTCCTCGTACCGGACCCACTGCTTGATCTTCTGCCTGGCCCGGCCGGTGCGCACGTGCGCCAGCCAGTCCCGGCTGGGCCGCGCGCCGGGTGCAGTGAGGATCTCTACCGTGTCGCCATTCTTGAGCTCACGATGGAGCGGGGCGATGCGGCCGTTCACCTTGGCGCCCTGGGTCTTGAGCCCGACTTCGGTGTGCACCGTGAAGGCAAAGTCGATCGGCGTCGCCCCCTTCGGCAGCCGCTTCACGTCGCCCTGCGGCGTGAAGACGAAGATCTCGTCCTGGTAGAGATTGATCTTCAGGAACTCAAGGAACTCTTCGGGGCTGTGGGTGTCCTGCTGCAGCTCAAGGAGCTGGCGGAACCAGCCCAGCTGTTCGTCCAGCTCGTCGCGCCGCTCGCCATCCTTGTAGAGCCAGTGGGCCGCAATACCGTACTCGGCCGTCCGGTGCATCTCAAGCGTGCGGATCTGCACTTCAAAGAGCTGCCCGCCGGGCCCGAAGATCGTGGTGTGCAGCGATTGGTATGCGTTGGACTTGGGGCTCGCGATGTAGTCCTTGATCCGCTCCTGCAGCGGGGTCCAGCGGTGGTGAATAATGCCGAGCACGTGATAGCAGTCGGGAATGCTCCTGACCAGCACCCGCACTGCCATCAGGTCGTAGATCTCGTCGAATGCCTTCTCCCGCGTCTTCATCTTCCGGTAAATGGACCAGAGATGCTTCGGGCGCCCGGTGACCTCGAACCATTCGATGCCGGAATGCCTGAGCTCTTCCTCCAGCGGCGCGCGCAGCTTCTGGATCATGGCCTCACGCTCGGCGCGCTTCGCCGCCACCTGCTGGACCAGCTCGCGGTAGTCTTCCGGCTCCAGGAACTTGAATGCCAGGTCCTCGAGTTCGGCTTTCATGCCCGCCATGCCGAACCGGTGCGCCAGGGGCGCGTAGATCTCGCGCGTCTCCTGGGCGATGCGGGTGCGGCGCTCGACCGGCAGGTGCTCCAGCGTCCGCATGTTGTGGAGCCGGTCGGCGAGCTTGATGATGATGACCCGCGCGTCGCGGGCGATCGAGAGCAGAAGCTTCCGGTAGTTCTCCACCTGCTCTTCGGCGGAGGAGCGGAATGTGAGGTGCGAGATCTTGGTCAGCCCGTCCACGATCCCCGCGATCTCTGCCCCGAACTCGCGCTCGATGTCGGCAGTGGAGACGTCGGAATCTTCCACCACGTCGTGGAGCAGCGCGGCAACAATGGATGTGGTATCGAGCAGCTGCTCGGCCAGGATCTGGGCCACGGCGATGCTGTGGGAGATGAAGGCCTCGCCCGACATCCGTTTCTGGCCCTGATGCGCGGAGGCGCTGAAATTGAGCGCCCGGTCCACGAGGGCCAGGTCAAGGCGGTCGGCGTGCTTGAGGAGTGCCATCCGGAGCTCGGATGAATCCTCCCGCACAACGCTCGAAAGGGCGGTCACGGAGCTCCGCTGGGGCGTCTGGCGCATGCCGTAGGATGGAGCCGCGCGGGGAGTCTCGTCAACTGGGAGGCTGAGGGCTGAAGGCTGAGGGCTGAGGGCTGAGGGCTGAGGGCTGAGGGCTGAGGGCTGAGGGACGGGGGCACCGAATCTCGCCTACTCGTCACCCCAGCGAAAGCTGGGGTCCATGAGGGCCATCCGGTTCCGATTCATTCAGGGGGCGCTGTCGACGCCCTTCGGGCGTCTCGCAATGACAGCACGTGGTGAAGTTCGGCTCCCATGCCCGATGCCTACGCCCTGTGCCTCACGCCTCACAACAACCCCTGCGCCGCGAAACTCGTGAACCGATCCCCTGCGATGATCACATGATCATGCAGTGGGACATCGAGCAGCTGGCCGGCAGCCACCAGCTGCCGAGTGACGGTGCGATCCTCCGCGGACGGCGTCGGATCACCACTCGGATGATTATGGATCACGATGATTCCCGCCGCTGCCTCGGCGATTGCCGCGCGGAATACTTCGCGTGGATGCACCAGCGAGCTGTCGAGAATACCGCGGGTGACCAGGACCTCGCGGAGCACCCGGCTCTGGCTGTCGAGTGCCAACAGGTGGAATTCCTCGACGGGGAGGTCCCGGAGCCGAGGAGCAAAGCGGCGGGCCACATCCTCGGGCTCCCGGATGCGCGGGGCAAGCGGACGCTGCTCACGGGAAAGCCGGGTGCCGATCTCGAAGGCGGCAACGAGGCGCGCGGCCTTGGACGGTCCTACGCCGGGTGCCTTGAGAAGTTCGGCGGGCGGGCGGGCGGCAAGCCGCCGCAGCGACCCACCTTGCCGCAGGAGCTGGCTGGCGAGTGCGTCCACGCCCACACCGGCGCCGCCGGTGCCAAGGAGGATGGCAAGGAGTTCCGCTGCGGTAAGCGACCCTGGACCCAGGGTCCAGAGTCGCTCGCGCGGCCGTTCGGGTGCCGACTGCGTTTCGACATCGGGCATCCGTCACTCTAACACCTGACGGGTGCGGGTTGCGGACCAATTCATTGCGGCTCGGCACAAATCTCCGCAACCCGACAGGCGCGCTGATGACCGACGACCAACTGCCCGTCTGTCTATCTGTCCGTCTGTCCGCCTGCCTGTCTACCCCACTGCCCCATGGCACTTCTTGTACTTCTTCCCCGACCCACAGGGACACGGATCATTTCGGCCAACTTCGGGCACGTTGCCCTGGGCCGAGTTCAGCCGTCCCAGCGACGTATTCACGGCGGCGGGCGGTGGTGCCGCCGGCGCTGAGCCCATGAAGAGGGCGTCCGCCGTGTCCCTCGCCGGCGTTGGCGGGGGTGGCGGCGGCGCAGGCTGCCGAGGCGGTTCGGCCTGTACCTGCACCTTGAGGAAGCGCTCGGAAAACCCGGTCTGGATGTCGGCCATCAGCCCCTCGAACATCTCGTACGCTTCCTTCTTGTACTCCACCAGTGGATCGCGCTGGCCGTAGCTGCGGTAGTGGATGGCGTTCCGCAGCTGGTCCAGGTCGTAGAGGTGATCCTTCCACTTGTCGTCGAGGACCGTGAGCATCACCTGTGAGAGAATCTGTGCGTCCACGTCAGCGATGCCGATCTTCTGCCCGAAATCGTGCAGGTATGTCACCTTCCGCTCGAACGCCGCGCGGCTCTCGTCAGTGGCGGCCGTGACGATGTCCTCGAGGTCCGGCGTCGCCTCGGCGTCGAGCACCTGCTGCGGGTTGACCAGGAACTGCAGCATGACCGACTGCACCAGCCCCGGGCGGTCGAACTCCTCCGGCTTTTCCGTGTCGGCAAGGAAGGTGCGCACGTGGCGCTCGATGGCGCCCTCGATCATCCGGATTGCCTCGGCCTTGACCTGCTCACCGCGCTCCAGCGCGAAAAGCCGCATGGAATAGACCACTTCGCGCTGCTGGTTCATGACATCGTCATACTCCAGCAGCCGCTTCCGCGACTGGAAGTTCTGGAGCTCCACCCGCTTCTGCGCGGTCTCGATGGCACGGGACACGAGCCGGCCGGTGATGACCTCGCCCTCCTCCGCCCCGCTCTTGTCCATCCACGCGGCAATCCGTTCGGAGCCGAACAGCCGCATCAGGTCGTCTTCCAGCGACAGGAAGAAGATGGACTGGCCGGGATCACCCTGGCGGCCGGAGCGGCCGCGCAGCTGCCGGTCAATGCGCCGGGATTCGTGGCGCTCGGTCCCGATGATCTGCAGGCCCGCCTCGTCCGCGGTGAGGTCGAGCGTCTTGCCAAGCTTGATGTCGGTGCCGCGGCCGGCCATGTTGGTCGCGATGGTGATGGAGCCGGCCTGGCCGGCCTGCGCGACGATTTCGGCCTCGCGCTGGTGGTACTTGGCGTTCAGTACTTCGTGCCTGAGGCCGCGGCGCTTGAGCATCTTGCTCAGCGTTTCGGAGACGTCCACGTTCACGGTGCCGATGAGCGTCGGCAGCTCGGCGTTGTGCAGTCGTTCCACCTCGTCGAGGAGCGCGTTGTACTTCTCCCGGCGCGTCTTGTAGATCCGGTCGGGCTGGTCCAGGCGCTTGATGGGACGGTTGGTGGGCACGACGTTCACCTCGAGCCCGTAGATCTGGAAGAATTCTCCTTCCTCCGTCTCCGCCGTGCCCGTCATCCCCGCGAGCTTCTCGTACATCCTGAAATAGTTCTGGATGGTGATGGTGGCGAGCGTCTGGGTCTCGCCCTTCACCTGGACGCCCTCCTTGGCTTCCACCGCCTGGTGGAGGCCGTCCGACCAGCGCCGGCCCGCCAGTACGCGGCCGGTATACTCATCGACGATCAGCACCTGGCCGTCCTGCACCAGGTAGTCCACGTCCTTCTCGTACAGCGCGTGGGCCTGGAGCAACTTGTGGATGATGTGCAGTTTCTCGCTCTTGGCGGCGTAGGCGCCTTCGAGCTCAGCCCGCGCCTCCACCCGTTGCGCCGGCGTGAGGTCCGGGTCGTGATCCACCCGGTGAATCTCCTCCGAAATATCCGGCACGATGAAGAGCTGTGGGTCACCCGGCGACAGCGCCTCGGCGCCCCGGTCGGTCAGGTGCACCGCATGGCCCTTCTCATCGAGCACGAAGTAGAGCCGGTCCTCGATGTTGCGAAGCCGCTGCTGCTTGATGGGCAGCTTGCGATCGGCGAGGGCCTCGAGCTCAGCCTTCTGCACCAGCTGCTTGAGCCCCGGCTCATTGAGGAGCTTCAGCAGCTTCTTGTTCTTGGGCATGCCGAGCTGCGACTGGTAGAGCAGGACGCCACCATCATGGCGCGTTTTGGGATCTTCGAGCAGGGGCTCAGCCTCGGCCAGCAGTCCGCTCACCACGGTGCTCTGCTTCCTGGCCAGCTCGGCCACCTGCCGGTTGAACTGCTGGTACTTGTCATCCTCCGCATGCCCCACGGGACCGGAGATGATGAGCGGCGTACGGGCTTCATCGATGAGGATCGAGTCCACCTCGTCGATGATGGCGTAGATGTGCTCGCGCTGGACCCGCTGGTCCAGGGTAAACACCATGTTGTCGCGCAGGTAATCGAAGCCGTATTCGTTGTTGGTGCC
>DASSHL010000189.1:0-6555 GCA_035692845.1 Gemmatimonadales bacterium | reverse complement strand
ATGGGCGGCGCGCAGCCGCTTGCCGCCACCATGAACGGCGCGGCGTTCCTTGGCGTCGAAGTGGACGAGCGGCGCATCCAGCGCCGGGTGGATACCGGTTATTGTGACCGGCTGGAGCGAGACCTGGACACGGCGCTCCGGCTGCTCGACGATGCCCGGAGCAAGGGACAGGCACTGTCGGTCGGGCTGGTCGGCAACATCGGCGAAGTCCTGCCGGAGCTGGTGCGGCGCGGTGTGGTGCCCGACGTGGTCACCGACCAGACGTCCGCGCATGACCTGAGGGTAGGCTATATCCCGGCCGGCATGGCGCTGGAGGATGCAGCCGAGCTGCGGGAACGATCACCCGAAGATTACGAGGCGCGGGTGCTCGATTCCATGCAGGCCCATGTCGCCGCCATGCTGGAACTCCAGCGCCGGGGTGCCGTGGTCTTTGATTACGGCAACAACCTGCGGGGGCAGGTGGCCGATCTTCGCGGGATGACCGAGGCGTTCGATATTCCCGGCTTCGTGCCCGAGTTCATCCGGCCGCTCTTCTGCCGCGGTGCCGGCCCGTTTCGCTGGGCAGCGCTCTCGGGTGATCCGGCGGATATTGCCGCCACCGATGACGCGGTGCTGGAGACTTTTCCGGAAAAGGACGCGCTGGCGCGCTGGATCCGGCAGGCTCGGGAGAAAATCCACTTCCAGGGGCTGCCCGCTCGCATCTGCTGGCTCGAGTATGGCGAACGGGCCCAAATGGGTGAACGTTTCAACTGGCTGGTGAAGACCGGCAGGGTGAAGGCGCCGCTGGTGATCGGGCGCGACCACCTCGATACTGGGAGCGTGGCGTCCCCCAACCGGGAAACCGAGGGCATGAAGGACGGTTCCGACGCCATTGCCGACTGGCCCCTGCTCAACGCCATGCTGAACACCGCCTGCGGGGCGAGCTGGGTCTCGTTGCACCATGGCGGCGGCGTCGGCATCGGTTATTCTCTGCATGCCGGCATGGTGTGCGTGGCGGACGGCAGCGACTCGGCGACCCGGCGGCTCGAGCGGGTGCTCACCGCCGACCCGGGTACCGGCGTCATGCGCCACGCCGATGCGGGATATGATCTGGCAATCGAGACAGCGAAGGAGCGCGGCGTGGACCTTCCCATGATCACGGGCTGACATGCAGATCCTCCGGAACATCGGTGCGCTCGCCACCTGCAGCGCGGATGGCGGCCAGGACGACGTCCAGCTGATCCACAACGCGGCGCTCATCTGGAATGGCGACCGCATCGTGTGGGCCGGCCCGGCCGACGAGATGCCCTCCAACCTCGGCACTGCCGTGATGTTTGACGCGCGGGGCGGGCTGGTCATTCCGGGACTGGTGGATTGCCACACCCACCTGGCTTTCGGCGGCTGGCGCGCTGGTGAGTTTGCCCAGCGCTGCCGGGGCGCGAGCTATCAGGAGATCGCGCTGCAGGGCGGGGGCATCGCGTCAACGGTTCGCGCCACGCGCGCCGCCGATGACACGACGCTGGTCAACCGGGCACGCGGATTCCTGGATCTCATGGTGCAACTGGGTGTCACCACGGTCGAGTGCAAGAGCGGCTACGGGCTCACGCTCAATGACGAACTCAGGATCCTGCGCGACTACCGCGCGCTGGCCGAGACCGGCCCCTGCCGCATCGTCCCGACCGTGCTCGGCGCGCATATCGTTCCGGCCGAGTTCGCGGATGACCGGGCGGGATATGTCCGCCTGCTGGTCGATGAGCTGCTGCCGGCGGTGGCAGCGGAAAAGCTGGCGCGATTCTGCGACGTGTTCGTGGACGAGAACGCATTCACGGTCGAGGAGGCTCGCCAGATCCTGGCCGCGGGCTCACGACTGGGACTCCAGCCCAAGCTGCATGTCGACCAGCTGAGCGATGGCGGCGGTGCGGCGCTTGCTGCGGAGGTCGGGGCTGTTTCCGCCGATCACCTGGAGCACGTGTCTGATGCAGGCATCTCGGCGCTCCAGCGAGCTGGCGTGGTCGCCGTGAGTCTCCCGATCGCGTCGCTTTACCTGAGGCAGCCGGCCATGCCGGCAAGGAAGCTGATCGAGGCTGGGGTGCCGGTGGCGGTGGCCACCGACTTCAACCCGGGCTCGGCGCCCAGTTTCCACCTGCCCTTTGCCATGACGCTGGCGTGCACCATGCAGATGATGACGCCGGCGGAGGTGCTGAAGGGCGCCACGATCTACGCGGCACGAGCGGTGGGGAAGGACGCGGACCTCGGCTCGCTGGAAGAAGGGAAGCGCGCCGACTTCCTGCTGATCGATGCGGACGACGTGGACCAGTGGCTCTATCACTTGAGGGCCAACGCTTGTCGCTGGACCGTGATCGGGGGCCGGACGGTGTGGAAGGCGAGATGAGAGGGCGACCCTCGACCCTCGACCTATCCCTTCATCTTCGCCTCCACCAATCCCAGAATCTCTCCCTCCCGCCGGTCCGCTTCGACCACCAGCTTCGAGCCTTCATCCAGCATCGGCTGCACCAGCGAGCGATCCTTGAGCGTGCCGGCGTTGATCTTGACGTTGAGCCAGGCGCCGCGCACCGCCGTGCGAGCGCAGCAGGCGGAGACGCCGGCATCCGAGACCGAAGCCGGTAGCCCCGTCTCCGCCATGGCCGCCGCGATATCAAACACCTTCATCGACTGCTGCATGACGCTGAAGGGCACCTGGGCCGCGGCAACGATGGCGGTGTCCATCGTCGCGCGTCTCGCGTCCTTCTCCGCTTGACTCTCCCTGGGAAGCTGCATCGCCGCCAGCACCGCGTCGAAGGCCTTCGTGTCGGCGTCCACCAGCCGGAGCAGCTCCGCCTGGATCGCCTGGCCCCGCTCCGCCCACATCGAAAACTCTTCCCATCGCTCGTCCCAGCCGCGCTTGTGGGACGACAGGTTGGCCACCATCGTCGCGAGTGACGCGGCCATCGCGCCGACGGCAGCCGCCACCGAGCCGCCGCCCGGCGCCGGTGATTCCGACGCGGTCTCGATCACGAAATCCTCCAGTGGCATCGTGACCAGCCGGCGGTCCGCCGGATCGCGCAGCTTGTACTCGATGATCCGCTCGTCCGGCACAAAGGCCGAAAATTCGTCGAGTCCAAGCGACCGCACCGCGATGTGAATCAGCTCGCGATCGCTAACGCCGAGGGAGCGCTGCTGACGGTGGAGGTAATGCCGGCCGGCGTCGAGCAGGGCCTTGAGGGGCACCAGTCCCACGATTTCCGAGCCGGTCACCCGCATGCCGCGCTCGCGCGCCGCGCGGTCCACCTCGTCGAACGCGACGTGAATCGGCGTGACCGACAGGTCGGTGAGGTTCATGGAGACCTGCGCCACGCCGTATTCGTCGATGAACCAACCGATGCCCTTGACCGCCTTGAGCGTGCCCGGCAGCGTCAGCGGATCGCCATCGGCGCCGGTGAGCACCTTGCCGGTGAGCGATCCACCCTCGCGCTGCGGGCGTCCTGCCTCCCGCACGTCGAAGGCCACGGCATTGGCGCGCCGGGTGGACGTGGTGTTGAGGTTCACGTTGTACGCCACGAGGAAATCGCGTGCGCCGATGACCGTGGCGCCGCTCCGTGCGCAGAATTTCGCCGGGCCGTAGTCAGGTTTCCATTTCGGGTCGGCCAGCTTCCGCTCGAGCCCCTCGTACTCGCCCTCCCGGATGTCCGGCAGCCGGCGCCGGGTCTCATCGGGCTGGGCCGCTTCGTAGAGATAAACCGGGATGCCAAGCTCCTTGCCCACCCGTTCACCCAGCCTGCGGGCCAGGGCCGCCGCCTCTTCCATGGTGATGCCGCTGATCGGTACGAAGGGGCAGACATCGGTGGCCCCCATTCGCGGATGCTCGCCGTGATGGCGGCTCATGTCGATCAGCTCGGCTGCGGCCGCAATGCCGCGGAATGCCGCTTCCAGCACCGCTTCCGGCTCGCCGGCCAGCGTCACCACCGTGCGGTTGGTCGCCTTGCCCGGATCCACGTGCAGCACCGCGGCGCCAGGCACCGTATTCATCCGCTGGGTGATCCTGTCGATGATGGCGGTGTCGCGTCCTTCACTGAAGTTGGGGACGCACTCGACAACAGGTTTCATGTGGCTGGCCATTGTTGGGTTACGCAGTGGAAGGCGCCAAGCCCCCAGACGAGATCGGTACAGTCCAGCCCGATCACTTCGCGGTCCGGGAAGAGAGCCTGCAGTATCGTTCGCGCCTCGATATCGTGCGCGCGATCGTAGAACGGAAGCAGCACCACGCCATTCCCGATGTAGAAATTGGCGTAGCTCGCCGGCAGCCGCTGGCCGTCGTGCTCCAGCCGCCTCGGCATGGGCAGCGTGACGATCCGGAAGGGCTCGCCATCCTGGTCGCGCATTTCCTGGAGGCGTGCCAGGTTCTCCCGCAGCGGCTCGTAGTTGGCATCGGCGGGGTCGTCTTCGATCACCGTCACGATCGTTCGTGCATCAATGAAGCGGGTAATGTCATCCACGTGGCCGTCGGTATCATCGCCCTCGATGCCATCGCCCAGCCAGAGAATGTTCGTGACCCCGAGATAGTTTTTCAGATATTGCTCGATCTCGTCGCGCGTGAGGTCCGGGTTCCGGTTCGGATTGAGCAGGCATGATTCGGTCGTGAGCAGGGTCCCGAGGCCGTTCACGTCGAGCGAGCCGCCCTCCATGATGATCCCGGGATGAAAAACCGGGATGCGGTACTCGGTGCCGATGCGGCTCGGCACCACATCATCCAGGTCGTAGGGTGGATACTTCCCGCCCCAGGCGTTGAAGCCCCAGTCGACGATCGCCTGCTCCCGCCCACGCTCGCCGTCGCGCTGGATGAAGATGGGGCCGTGATCCCGGCACCAGGCATCGTTGGTGGGGTTGTGGTGGAAGTAGACGCTGTTGAGCGGGATGGCGAGCGAGATCAGGCGCCGGCGGACACCGGCTTCCATGTCCGATCCGGCCACGTTGATGTGCACTTCCTCCGTGCGGCCCAGATGGCGCACGATTTCACAGAAGATGTCCGGCACCGGCGCGAACTTGCCCGGCCATGAAGCTTCCTTGTGGGGCCAGCTGAGCCAGGTACCGCGATGCGGTGCCCATTCCGCCGGCATCCGGTAACCAAGGTGCGCCGGCGTCTCCTGGGCAGGGTCGGTGGTCACGTCGCTGGGGCGCGGTGGCGCGTCAGCCGTCGAGATAGCGCTGGGTGAGGTCGGCGTAGGCTTCGATGCGCCGGTCTCGCAGGAACGGCCAGTGCGTGCGGCTCTCGTTCACCTTGGCAAGGTCCACATCTGCGGTGAGCACTTCCTCACCCGTCCCGCCGCGGACGAGAACTCGGCCGCCGGGATCGGCGACGAAGCTGCCACCCCAGAAATCGATGCCGCCCGGCGGCGGTGCGCCCTCGTGGCCCACCCGGTTCACCGCGCACACGTAGACGCCGTTGGCAATGGCGTGGCTGCGCTGGATCGTCTCCCAGGCGCCCTGCTGCTGCTCGCCATGCTCCTCGCGCTCGGGCGGCAGCCAGCCGATGGCGGTGGGATAGAAGAGAATCTGCGCGCCGTGCATGGCCGTGAGCCGAGCGGCTTCGGGATACCACTGATCCCAGCAGACCAGCACGCCGATGCGGGCAAACTTCGTGTCCCAGGCGCGGAAACCCAGGTCGCCGGGCGTGAAGTAGAACTTCTCGTAGTACTGCGGATCGTCCGGAATGTGCATCTTCCGGTACTTGCCCAGGTAGGAACCGTCGGCGTCAAGAATGGCGGCGGTGTTGTGGTAGAGCCCCTCCGTCCGCTTCTCGAACAGCGACGCCACGATCACGACGCCGTGCTGCTTCGCCACCTCGCCCAGGCGCCTGGTGCTGGGACCCGGAATCGCCTCCGCCAGCGCGAAATTGGCGTGATCTTCGGTCTGGCAGAAATACTGACTGCGGAAAAGCTCCTGCAGGCAGACAATCTGTGCCCCCAGCTGTGCGGCCTGCTCGATGCCGGCGATGGCCTTGGCGAGGTTCTCCTCGGGGTCCAGCGTGCAGGCCATCTGGACGAGACCGAGGCGGACAGTCGTGGGCGAGGCGGACATGGAAGGGAAGTTAGTGGGGCGTGGGGCATGCGGCATAGGGCGTGGGGCCTGGGAGGACGCGAGACTCGCGACGCGTGACCCCTTGGCTCCCAAGCCTCAAGCCCCACGCCCCACGCCCTACAGCTTCACCCACGCCTTGCCTCTCGCCAACGGCCATCTCAGCAGCACTCCCGTGCCCTGGCGCGTGCGGTCGAGGCCGCGTTCGCTCTTGGCGACCGTTTCGACAGCGAACCGCCACTCCTCTTCCGCGTCGTGCTCCAGCGGCACGTCCTCGGCCAGGGTGAGCTCCGCCGTGAACACACGATTTCCCGAGTCGGCGGACGCTGCCCATTCATACTCCGCGTGGAGCGCTCCGTTCGACGAAAACGTGATTCGCTTGACCAGCCCGAGCGGCGCGGAGTCGTTCCGCAGGCCGATCGCAATACCATCCGGCAGGCTCTCGATCGCCCATTCGAACCGGGTCGCCGTCCAGGAGATGACCGGTGCGTAGCGGACCTGCTC
>DASSHL010000188.1:0-2161 GCA_035692845.1 Gemmatimonadales bacterium | reverse complement strand
GAGGGCTCGGATCCGGCCAAGATGCCGGAGCGTGATCTCGCGATGGAGACGCTGATGGGGGTGCTGGATGGGCAGATCCGGATCCAGAACCACTGCTATCGCGCCGATGAGATGGCCGAGATGGTGGCAATGTCAAAGGAGTTCGGCTATCACATCGCGTCATTCCATCATGCGGTCGAGGCCTACAAGATCCGTGACCTGCTGGAGCGGGAGAATATCTGCGCCAGCATGTGGAGCGACTGGTGGGGCTTCAAGCTTGAGGCCTACGACGGCATCCGCCAGAACATTGCGCTCATGGCGGCCGATGGCGGCTGCGCCATTCTCCACACCGACGATCCCGATGGCATCCAGCGAATGAACCAGGACGCCGCCAAGGCGCTGCAGGCCGGGCTGGAGGCCGGGCTCGCGCTCACCGAGGCGGACGCCATCAAGTGGGTCACCATCAACCCGGCCAAGGCGCTCGGGCTCGAGAGTGAAGTGGGCTCGCTGGAACCGGGCAAGCGCGCCGACGTCGTGATCTGGTCGGCCGATCCGTTCAGCGTCTATTCGCATGCCGAAAAGGTTTTTCTTGACGGCGCGCTCGTATATGATCGGGCTGACCCGGCACGGCAGCCGGTGAGCGACTTCATGCTGGGCCAGCCGGGGGCAGGACGATGAGAGCGCTCACCTGGATGGCCGCTGGCGCGCTGCTCGTCGTGGCGACCGCAACGGCCAGCGGACAGAGTGTCGCCGTCACTGGCGCGCGCATCCTGACCGGCACCGGCACCACCATCGAGAATGGCACCGTGCTCCTGCGTGATGGCCGCATCGCGGCGATAGGCCGGGATGTGCCGGTACCCTCCGGCGCCACGGTCATTAACGGGCAGGGGAAAGTGGTCACGCCCGGGCTCATCAATTCGTACACGACGATCGGCATCGTCGAGATCGAGGCTGTGGACGAGACCAACGACGCGGCGAGCGGCAACGACCAGATCACCGCTGCATTCGATGTCCGCTACGGCCTCAATCCCTTCTCGACGCTGATTCCGATCGAGCGTGACGGCGGCGTCACGAGCGCCATCGTTGCGCCGAATGCCCGGGCGTCGATCATCGCCGGAATGGGTGCGTTGATTCATCTGGCCGGCGGGACGGCGGACTCGATGATTGATCGCACTCCCGTCGCGATGTTCGGGATTCTCAACGAGCGCGCCGCCGAGCGTACCGGTGGCGCCCGCGGCACGGCGGTGCTCCGGCTGCGAGAGCTGCTCGAGGACGTGAAGGTCTATGCCGCGAATCCGGCCGCCTACGAAAGCCGCGACCGACGGGACCTGAGCATGTCGCGCCTCGACCTCGAAGCGATGGTGCCGGTGGTGCAGGGGCGGCTGCCGCTGGTCCTCGCCGTGGACCGCGCACCCGACATCCTGAACGCCCTGGCACTCGCGAAGGAGTTCAAGCTTCGGCTCATCCTCTCGGGCGCGGCGGAGGGCTGGATGGTGGCAGGCGCCATCGATGCGGCCGGCGTGCCGGTCATCCTGAACCCGCTGACCGATATCCCTGGCTACGATAACCTGGCGGCCACGCTCGACAATGCAGCGCGGCTGCAGAAGGCAGGAGTGACCGTCGCGTTCGCCACCTTTGACGCGCACAATGCACGGAACCTGCGCTTCCTGGCCGGCAACGCGGTGGCAAACGGCATGTCATACGACGCCGCCCTCGCGGCGATTACGTCGGTGCCAGCCCGGATCTGGGGCGCCGACGCGCTCACCGGGGCGCTCACCCCGGGCAGGCGTGCCGATCTCGTGGTCTGGTCGGGCGACCCGTTCGAACTCCTGACGCGGGCAGAGCATGTTTTCATTGGCGGCCGGGAGATGCCGCCAGACAATCGCCAGCGAGAGCTGCTGGCCCGGTACCGGACGCTGGGGGACAGCGTGCCGGCGCCGTACAGGAGGTAGAGGCGAGAGGCATGGGGATGAAGTCCCACGCCCCATGCCTCACGCCCCTGCTGCAACATCCCGCGCCCCGTCCCCGTACATCTCTGGATGCCCCGCGACCAGGCGGGGCCGGGCTCACTCATAGAGGACCTGCTCTGATGCATTCGCGCGTTCGGCTCGCCCTGGCCACGCTGTCGCTGGCCACCCTGATCCCTACTCTCGCCGCAGCCCAGCAAAAAGCCACCTTCGCC
>DASSHL010000187.1:0-9366 GCA_035692845.1 Gemmatimonadales bacterium | reverse complement strand
GCGGAGAACGCCGGCGGGCGCTGCTGCTGCACTCCCCTGAGCGACGCCAGTGCTTCACCCAGCTCGGCGTCCCCCACCTGCCGGCGCGAGCCACCGATGACCTGACCAGTGAGATCATCGGTATCGGTCGTGACACCGAGTTCCGCCGTGGCGAGATACGTCTTGTCACGCCCCTCGACGAAACGCGCGAGCCGCGTGGCGCGTCCCAGCAGCAGCACCAGCAGGCCGCTCGCGAACGGGTCGAGCGTGCCAGTGTGACCCACCCGCCGAACGCCGAAGAGCTTGCGGACCCGTGCCACGACATCGTGCGAGGTCGGGCCGGATGGCTTGTCAATGAGCAGGGCGCCCGTCAGCGCTGCTCCTCGCGACGGAGCTCAGCCAGGATCTGCTCGATCCGCTGCGCGTACTCGAGCCCCCGGTCCAGCTCGATGTGCAATTCCGGCACTGAGCGTGTCGTGAGCACCTTCGCCACGAGGGAGCGGAGATAACCGGCGGCGCTTTCGAGCCCCTCGATGGCCCGCGCCCGCTCGTCCTCGTCGCCTTGCGGGCTGACGAAGACGTACGCGTGCGATAGATCACCGGTGACATCCACGCGCGTCACCGTTACCAGCCCGATCCGCGGGTCGCGCAGCTCGCCGCGTGTGAGCGCGTCGGCCACGACCTGCCGGATGGTTTCGCCCACCTGTTCGGGGCGTCGTGATGAACCCTTCACCGATACACCTTCACCGAATCCATGATGCGAACTCCGTCCGCGGCTTCAACAACACGGTCCGCAGCCCGCAAGGTTTCCTCGACAATCCGCCGGTCGGAACCCACGGCGGCGCAGGCAATTTCCGACTCCTGCCACTGATCCTGCCGGCCGGTCTCTGCGACCGATACGTTGCAGCGCTGGCGCAGCTGGGCCAGCACGGGCTTGATGATGCTGCGCTTTTCCTTGAGCGAATGACAGCCTGGCAGGTGCAGCTGCCACTCGGCGATGCCCACCAGCATCTCAGGCGGCGCCGGACGTCCCCGTCGACTCCAGCGTCCGCTTCACTTCTTCCATGCGGTACGCCTCGATCCGGTCACCTACCTTGAGGTCGTTGTAATTCTCGACCCCGATACCGCACTCCTGGCCTTCACGGACTTCGCGGGCGTCGTCCTTGAAGCGCTTGAGGCTGGACATCTCGCCGGTGTAGACCGGGACACCGTCGCGGATGACACGCACCCGGGCCCCGCGCGTGATGACGCCATGCGTCACCCGGCATCCGGCGATGGTGCCGACCTTGCTCACCTTGAAGAGCTGGAGCACTTCGGCCTCGCCCAGCACCGTTTCCTTCTCCTCCGGCTTGAGCAAGCCTTCCAGCGCCTGCCGCACATCATCCACTGCTTCGTAGATCACGCGGTAGGTCCGGACATCCACGCCTTCCCGCTCAGCGGCGGTACGCGCATTCGAGTCTGGCCGCACGTGGAAGCCGAGGATGATGGCGTTCGATGCGCGCGCGAGGAGCACGTCGCTCTCGCTGATGGCGCCGACGCCACGCAAGACGACGTCCACCCGCACTTCGCTGGTGCTGAGCTGGGCGAGTGCATCGGCAAGCGCCTCCGCCGGCCCGCCCTGGTCCGCCTTGATGATGATGGGCAGGGTGGAGACTTCGCCTTCCTTGAGCGCCCGGCTGAAGTCCTCGAGGCTGGTGCCCCGCTGGCTCCGCCGGCTCTGGGCCTCGCGCTCGAGCCGCTGCCGCTTCTGCGCGATCTCGCGCGCTTCCGAGGCATCCGTGACCGTAAGAAAGGTATCGCCCGCCGACGGTACACCGTCAAAGCCGAGCACCTGGACGGGAATGGTGGGACCGGCTTCTGTCACGGTATTGCCGCGCTCGTCGAACAGCGCGCGCACGCGGCCGCTGAACATGCCGCAGATGAAGTCGTCGCCCACCTTCAGTGTACCGCGTTGGACCAGCACGGTGGCGAGCGGCCCCTTGCCCGGATCGAGCGTGGCCTCGAGGACCGTGCCCTGGGGCCGGGCTTCGGGGTTGGCCTTGAGGTCCAGGATTTCGGCCTGCAAGAGTACCTGGTCGAGCAGGTGATCGATACCAGTACCCTTCTTCGCGGAAATCTCCGCCGAGAGCACCTGGCCGCCGAATTCCTCGAGCACCACGCTGTGCTGCAGGAGCTCCTGCTTCACTTTCGGGACATTGGCCGTCGGCAGGTCGATCTTGTTGATGGCCACGACCATCGGCACGCCGGCATTGCGGGCGTGGCTGATGGCCTCGACCGTCTGCGGCATGACCTGGTCGTCAGCCGCCACCACGAGCACCACGATATCGGTGACCTGGGCGCCGCGGGCGCGCATGGCCGTGAAGGCCTGGTGGCCCGGCGTATCGAGGAAGGTCATTTCCTTCCCGCGGGGCAGCTTGACCTGGTAGGCGCCAATGTGCTGCGTGATGCCGCCCGCCTCGCCCGCCACGATGTTCTCCTTGCGGATGAAGTCGAGCAGCGAGGTCTTGCCATGGTCCACATGGCCCATGATAGTGACGACTGGCGGACGGGGCACGAGATCTTCGGGCTTGTCCGGCTCCGCCGCTTCCTCCACCTCGGCCTGGTATTCCTGCTCCCGGACCGCCTCGAAGCCGAACTCGGAGGCAATCAGCTCGATCTGGTCGAAATCCAGGCGCTGGTTCACGGTGACCATGAGGCCCAGTTCCTTGAACGCGAACTGGACGATCTGGGTGGATGGAATCTTCATGGCGGCCGCGAGCTCACTCACCGAGATGAACTCATTGACGCGAATGCGGGTCTTTTCCTTTTCCCGCTCTTCCTTGGCGCGCCCAGCGACTATGTCGCGATAGCTCGGCTCATCGGAGCGGCGAGCGCCCTTCCGGCCGGTGCCGCCCTTCAGCCCCTGCAGCGTCTTGGCAATGTTCTCCTGCACCGCATCCTGGTCGACATAGCCACGGCGGCCCTTCTTGCCCTTGCGCCGCCCACCGGCGGCGCCGCCGCTCGCGGGTGCGGCCGGGCGTTCCTCACCCGGGCGCGCGGGCGCCGGGCGCTCGCGGGTGCCGGATCCGGGGGTGCTGGTGGAAAAGACGGGACGCGGTCCGGCCGGGCGCGAACCGGCGGCGGGCCGCGCTACACGAGGCGGAATGAATGGCGCACGCGCAGGCTTGGGCGACACTGGCGCTTCGTCGGCGACAGGCGCCGATGCGGTGCTGGCCGCGGGGCGCTCAAGCACAGGCTGCGCTGGTTCCGGCGGGGCGGCTTCGTCCGGTGACTGGGCCGGAGCCTCCGCCTCGACGGGTGGCAGGTCCTTGAACAGCTCCCGCGCCCGCTCTTCCAGCGTGCGCGACACCTTGGGCTCTTCCGGCTCGAGGATAGGCAGGTCGATCTCGAGCTCGAGTCCATCCCGCTCGGCCTCCGCCCGTTCGGCCTGCGCCTGGGCCTCGGCCTCGGCGACCTCGGCTGCGGTGCGCCGACGACGAGCCGGCTTGGCCGGCTCCGCCGCCACGGGTTCTGCGGCCTTGGCCTTCCGGCGACCGCGCTTCGGCTGCGCCTCCATTGCGCTCCGCCGCTTCTCACGCTCCCAGCGCACGCGCACGGCCGAGACCTGGTCGCCTTCCAGCGCCGACAGGTGGCTGCGGACGAAGATGTCCATGTCGCGCAGCAGCTGCATCAGCTGTTCGGGGGGAATATCGAATTCCGCCGCCAGATCATGTACTCGAGTCTTGACCACTCATGCCTCCTCAGGGCTGTCCGGAGCCAGGGCCACCAGGCCACTGGCTAATGCGCGATCCCGGACACCGACCGCCATCACAGGCGGTTTTCCAAGCTGGACACCGATCGCGTCGGCATCCGGACCGGCCACGAGCGGGACTTCGCGTGCCCTGGCCAGTCGCACCACTTTTTCTCGAGCTCGCTCGCTGGCGTCAGAGGCCAGCACGATGCAGTAAACCCGGTCCTGCTGCAGCGCGCGGTGCACGGCATCGGCGCCGATCACCAGCGCTCCGGCGTTGCGCCCCAGGCCCAGCAGGCCCAGCAGCGAACTCACGCCGGTGCGCCGTTCTCCTCGCTGTCCTCATCTGCCAGTTCGGCGAGAAACGCCATGAGCGCGTCCACCTGCTCACTGGAGAGACCGGGCACGGCGGTGAGCTCCTCGCGGTCGAGATCAAAGACATCGTCCAGCGTCTCGTAACCGGCGCCCGCGAGGATGGCAACGATCTCGGGCGAGAGCCCTTCGAGTTCGGCGAGCGGCACGTGGGATGCGGTCGCGTCCTCCAGCGGCAGCGGCGCGAAGAGCGGCCCCTCGCCACCACGTTCCATCCATTCGCGGCTCGAGTACAGGTCGATCTTCCAGCCGGTCAGTTCCGAGGCGAGCCGCACGTTCTGGCCATTGCGACCGATGGCGAGTGAGAGCTGGTCTTCGTCGACCACGGCCTGGATCGTCTTGCCGGCGGAGTCGGCAAACACCTTGGCCACGCGTGCGGGTGCAAGCGCGAGACGGGCAAAGCGCTCCGGGTCGGGCGACCAGGGCACGATGTCGATACGCTCGCCACCCAGCTCATTCACTACCGCCTGTACCCGCGAGCCCTTGAGGCCGACGCAGGCGCCCACCGGGTCAATGGCGTCATCGCGCGAGATGACGGCCACCTTGGTGCGGCTCCCCACTTCGCGAGCGATGGCCCGGATCTCGACGATCTGCTGTTGAATTTCGGGCACTTCCAGCTTGAACAGCGCCTTGACGAAAAGTGGGTCGGCTCGGCTCAGGATCAGTCGCGGCCCCTTGGGCGTTTCCTCGAGGCGCTTGAGCACGGCGCGCATGGTGTCGCCCTGATGGAAATGCTCCCGATGGTTCTGCTCGCGGTAGGGCATGATCGCCTCCGCCTCGCGGAACTTGTTGAGCATGACCACCAGCTTGCCGCGCTCGATCTGCTGGATCTCGCCAGCCAGCAGCTCGCCCACCCGGTCGGCAAACTCCTCGCGGATCCGGGTCCGCTCTCCCTCGCGCACGCGCTGGATGATGCGCTGCTTGGCAGCCTGCACCGCCAGCCGGCCGAACTCCTGGAAGGGAACTTCTTCCTCCAGCATGTCGCCGACCTGGAATTCGGGATCGATGAAGCGGGCGGCCTCGACCGATACCTGCGAGCTCTCGTCTTCTACCAGATCCACGACCTGGCGGAGCCGGGCGATTTCGATCGAGCCGTTGAGTTCGTCCACACTGAGCTCGAAGCGGACATTGGGACCGTACTTGCGGACCAGCGCGGCGTGAATGCCATCGCGCAGCAGGTCCAGCAGGTCGGACCGCTCGAGCTGCTTGGTGCTGGTGAGCTCGCGGAAGGCCGCAAGCATTTCGGTGGATCCTGACATCCCTGGTTCGCTCCTCAACGGCAAGTCACGTGTCGCGGGTCATCTGTCTCGGGTCGCGGGTCACGAGACACGAAGCCCGAGACCCGGCACGGCCCCAGAGCCCGGCCGGCTGGCGAGTCGCTTCATTCGCACCTGGAGAATGGGACGATGGGGCGATCCGAAAAAAAATGTGGGGGAAAACACCCCCACATCCGCAGCGCCGACCCGGGCGGGCCGACCACACAACATGAAAAGCTACCGCGCCGATCCGACCTCGTCAACACCGGACGGCATACCGAGATACGCCACCATCCGCCCGTCGGCCCCGTGGGAGGCGCGGTGGCTGTAGAAGAGCGGCCGATGGTGCGCACTGCACCAGGACGACATGCTGACCTCGGCGATCCCGACGGCCTCTGCCTGCTCGGCCAGTCGCTCGCGCAGGTCCACGTGCCACGGTCCCCGGTCGTCTCCCCGAAGTGCCAGCGCTTCCAGCACCTCAGGTCCCACTTCATAGCAGGAGCCACAAATGCCAACGCCACAGTGCATTACGAGATCGCCGGGCGCAATGCCAGCATGAAGCTTCAGGACCTCGAGGCCGCGCGCCAGAATGCCACCTGCCGTGCCCCGCCAGCCGGCGTGCAGCAGCGCGATCGCCTGCTTCGCTGGCGCAACCAGATACACCGGGATGCAGTCGGCGACGGTGACAGTGAGCAGCAGCCCCGGGGTTGCCGTGGCATGACCATCCACTCCTTCCAACTGGACCCAGCCGGTCAGCCGGTCATGCCAGACAACGTCGGTCTTGTGCACCTGGGTCCCCAGCACGACGCCACTGAATCCGGGGATCGCTGCGCGGAAACTGCGCCACCGGCTCATCACCTCGCCGGCCGGTGCGTCGGTCCAGAGCCCCAGGTCGAAGCCGCGTCCAGGTCCGTCCCCGCGCGCCGTGATGCCGGCGATGACGCCAAATCGTTCCGCCCACTCCTCCAGCTCGAATCTCGGGACGTCGCCTGGGCGGACCTGCTCGCTCAGTACGGCGGCCGCCTCAGGCATCGTGCCGCTCGATGTCGGCGCCGAGAGCGCGCAACCGCTCGTCAATCTTCTCGTAACCGCGCTCGATCTGGCCGATGTTGTGAATGATGCTGGTCCCTTCGGCCGCGAGCGCCGCTGTCAGCATCGCCATCCCGGCGCGAATGTCCGGCGACTCCACTACCCCGCCCTTGAGCGGCGAGGGACCCGCAATGACCGCGCGATGCGGATCGCACAGCACGATCCTGGCGCCCATGCCGATCAGCTTGTCCACGAAGAAAAGCCGGCTCTCGAACATCTTCTCGAACACCAGGAGCATGCCGCTGCACTGGGTCGCGGCGACGATGGTGGTGGACATCACGTCGGCCGGAAAGGCGGGCCAGGGTCCATCCTCGAGCTTGGGCACATGGCCGCCGAGGTCAGGGCGGACACGCCGTTCCTGGCCTGGCGTGATGTGCAGCCGGTTGCCGTCGAGCACGGGCCGGATGCCGAGGCGATCGAACGCCAGCAGGGTGCTGCGGAGATCCTCGCCCCTCACGGGCTCGATGGTGATGTCGCCATTGGTGACCGCAGCGAGCCCGATGAAGCTCCCGATCTCGATGTGATCGGGACCGATGGAGTACGATGCGCCGCCCAGCGGCCGCCCGCCTTCGATCACGTAGACGTTGGACCCGATGCCTTCGATCTGCGCGCCCATTGCCACGAGGCAGCGCGCGAGGTCCTGCACGTGCGGTTCCGCAGCAGCATTGCGGAGCAGCGTGCGGCCGCGCGCCAGGGTGGCGGCCATCAGCGCGTTCTCCGTGCCCGTGACGCTCGGCTCGTCGAGAAAGATGTCCCGTCCCACGAGCCCCTTGGGCGCTTCCAGCTCGTAGCGGTCGCCCAGCTCGACCGTGGCGCCAAGCGCTTCGAGCGCGAGGAAGTGGGTATCCACCCGGCGCCGGCCAATGACGTCACCCCCGGGCGGGGGCAGCACGCACTGCCCGAACCTGGCGAGCAGCGGTCCGGCAAGGAGGATGGACGCGCGTATCCTGGAGCAAAGCACGGGATCGAGCGGCTTGGGCCGCACCGGGCGCGCATCAACCCGGAGATGATTGGGACCGGTCCAGGCCACGTCGGCACCGAGGTCGGCGAGCAGCGCCGCCATGGTATCCACGTCGCGGATCCGGGGGATGTTCTCGAGCTCGACCGGACCGTCGGCGAGCACGGTCGCAGCGAGGATGGGTAGCGCGGCGTTCTTGTTGCCGGCAGGGCGAATGGCGCCACGGAGCTGGCGCCCGCCACGGACGAGGAAATGCGGAGGCATGGCCAAAGCTCGCGACCATCGGGCCCCGGGGTCAAGCCGCGCATCGCTGGGTGGACTGGCGCGGGTTATGTTTCGGAGGCAGGCCCCACGCCTGACTGGAGGTAGTGCGATGCTCATGCTGCAACAGCAGGCGGTGCTCACTGTCCCGAACTGGGCCGGCACGGTGACGGCATTGTCGCTGCTCGTGATAGCGCTCTCCGTCCTGGTGCTCTCGATCGGCGCGATCCGGCTGGCGATGCGGCTCACGGGCGAGATCGAGGAGCGCCGGACGCTGATCAATAATGTGGCGCACGACGCGCAGGAAACGATGGAGAGCATCCGCAAGCTGGTGGGCGATGGCGAGCGGATCGCCAACATGGTGCGGGACGAAGCCGGTGCCTTCCTCCACACCGGGCGCCGGCTGCGGAAGAAACTGAACCGCGGCATCGATCGCGTCGAGGCACGCCTCGTCGACCTTGAGGCGCTCTACGACGTGGTGCACGAGGAAGTAGAGGAAACCGCGCTCGACGTAGCCACGGGACTGCGGCGCATCCGTCACGGCCGCGGCATCGCGGGCCGGATGACGCGCTTCCTGCTCCGCCGATGAACGGATGGCGGTTGCTGGGCGCGTTTGCCGTGGTCGGGCTGGTGCTGGCAGCGGCCCCAGCCTCGGCGCACGCCTGGACGCCGGGCACGCATATCTACCTGGGCGAGTCGGTGCTCGCCAACCTGCGCCTCCTGCCTGCGTCAGTCGCCGATCTCCTGCGCGCATTTCCGTACGACTTTCTCTACGGCAACATCGCGGCTGACTCATCCATCGCCAAGAAATACGCGCCGGTGGGGCGGCATTGCCATTACTGGCACGTGGGCCAGGAGATCCATGACTTGGCTGACACCGATGCACTGGGGGCCTTCGGCTGGGGCTACCTCTGCCACCTCGCGGCCGACACCGTGGCGCACAATTACTTCGTACCCCGCCAGCTAGTGCTCACCAGCAGCACGTCGTCGGTGGGGCACTCCTACTGGGAAAGCCGGGTCGAGATTCATGTCGGGGAGCACTATGCGGAAGCGGCGCGCGACCTGATCCGGATGGACCACGACCGGGCCGACGCCCATCTCGACCGGATCATCTCACCGACCATCTTCAGCGTGCGCACCAATCGGCGGCTGTTCCGCGGCATGGTTCACCTGACCAACACACCTGGCTGGCAGCGCGGCATGCAGGCCGCCCGCGACCGGAGCCGCTGGGAGCTGACCGACAGCGACGTCGAGCAGCACCTGTCCCGTTCGCTCGATTACATGATGGAGCTGCTGGGCACCGACGACGCCACGCCTCGGCGCCTTGATCCGTCGGGCGAACGCCCGCTCAAGGTGGCGAAGGAAATCCGCCGCAATACGCTTCGGGAATTCGGCCGCCGTGCCCCGGATCGCCTGATCGAAGCGGCCACCGAGCACTACGGATTGCCGGCGGGGGAACTGCGGTACTGGCCGGAGATGGCGAAGTTGAGAGCTGAGAGCTGAAAGCGAGGCGAAGTGAACAGCCTTCAGCTGTAAGCTTACAGCCTTCAGCCGCACGAGCCTTCCTGCCCCAACTACGGCAATTCAAGTTCCCGGCGCTCGATCCGGTAGTCGCCCCTTTCCGCAGCACTGCTGATGATGAACGAATGTGCGTCAAAGCGATCAATGCTCAGCACGCGGGCATGCAATTCACGTATTAGCACCGGGTTTGCGCCGGGCCG
>DASSHL010000186.1:0-8534 GCA_035692845.1 Gemmatimonadales bacterium | reverse complement strand
TAGGCGGCGAGCTTTTCGCGCGCCACGTCGTAGCGACGCGTGGCTTCCGCGCTCAGCGCATAGACACCGCGATGGATATTGGCGTTGGTGGTTTCGTAGAACTCGCGCTCGGCGTCAAGCACGACGCGCGGCTTCTGGCTCGATGCCGCGCTGTCGAGGTACACCAGCGGCCGCCCATGCATCGTGGTCGCCAGGATCGGAAAGTCCCGGCGGACGGCCTCGACGTCGAGACGCGGCAGGACGGCCGTGGTGGTCATGTTACTCCAGCGAGCCCAGCCGCTCGAGCAGCAGCCGGTCCAGCTCGTCCCGCACGGGGGCCAGCGCCACCTCGGAGACCACTTCCGCGGCGAAGGCGTAGGTGAGGAGGCGCATCGCCTCCACCTGCGGGATGCCCCGGCTTCGGGCGTAGAAGAGCGCCACGTCATCCAGCTGGCCCACGGTGGCGCCGTGGGTGCACTTCACGTCGTCAGCGAAGATTTCGAGCTGCGGCTTGGTGTCCACCCGCGCCTGCCGTGAGAGCAGCAGGTTGCGGTTGGTCTGCTTGGCGTCGGTTTTCTGCGCCTCGGGCTGCACGAACACCTTGCCGTTGAAGACCGCGCGTGACTTGCCGTCCAGCACGCCCTTGTACACTTCCCAGCTGCGGCAGTTGGGATGATCGTGGAAGATGGCGGTGTGGTTGTCCACCACCTGCTCGCCCCGCGTGAGATAGAGCCCGTACATCAGGGTCTCCACATTGGGCGCGTTGAGGTGTGCGTCGAGATTGTGCCGAGCCATCGCGCCGCCCATGGCAAGCGTGAAGGAGCGGTAGTGGCTGTCGGCCGCCTGCTCGATGTGGGTGCGACCCACGTGATAGGCTTGCTCGCTCTCGCGCTGGATGCGGGTGTGTTCCACCCAGGCGTTGGCGCCGGTCACCACTTCGGTGACCACGTTGGTGAAGTAGCGCGACTCCGGCGCCACCGTCACGTAGCTCTCGACGATGGACGCGTTGGCGCCATCTTCGATGATGAAGAGGTTGCGCGGATGGGTGACGGCATCGGCGGCGTCACCCGTGCTCACGAAGAGCACGGTCACCGGCTGCTCCAGCACCAGCCCTCGGGGGACGTGCACGTAGGCGCCGTCCTTGATGAAGGCGGTGTTGAGCGCCGTGAACGGACTGGTGCTGATCGGCGCGTGCCGGGCCACATGCCGCTCGAGCGACTGGTCTGCCGAGACGGCAGCAGCCAGGCTGCCCAGCTTTACGCCATCCGGCAGCGCCGGAACCTGCGAGAGCGACGCATCGTACCGGCCATTCACGAATACAAGCCGGGGCCACTCCGGATGGCCAAAATGGAAGGGGGCGATATTGGCGTCGGAAACGCTTGCCGCCGGCGCCGGGACGAACGAAGCGCCGGCAATGGGCGCGAGCGGCGTAAAGCGCCATTCTTCGTCCCGCGCCGACGGGAAGCCGGTTTCGCGGAAGCTGTCGAACGCCGCCTTCCGCACGGGAACGAGCCACGCCGGCTCGGCGCCGCCGTTCCGGCTGGCCGCCAGGAACTGCTCTTCGTACACCTTGGTGCTCACGCCGCCCCCGCTCCCGCCGGCTCGGCGTCGGTCACCCACTCGTAGCCGCGGGCTTCCAGTTCCAGCGCCAGCTCCTTGCCGCCCGACTTGACGATGCGTCCGGCCGACAGCACGTGCACCTGATCAGGGACGATGTAGTTGAGCAGCCGCTGGTAGTGCGTCACGATGATGGTGGCGCGATCGGGATGCCGCAGCCGGTTGACGCCTGCCGCCACGATGCGGAGCGCGTCGATGTCGAGCCCGGAATCGGTTTCGTCGAGAATGGCGAGCGCCGGTTCGAGCACTGCCATCTGCAGGATCTCGTTCCGCTTCTTCTCGCCGCCCGAGAAACCGCTGTTGACGGCTCGGCCCATGATCTCGGGGCCCCACTCGACCACCTTGAGCTTCTCTTCCAGCACGTCCATGAAATCCATCGGATCGAGCTCGTCGAGTTCCTGGCTCTTGCGGATCGCATTGTAAGCCGCGCGCAGGAAATAGGCGTTGGAGACGCCGGGGATTTCCACCGGATACTGGAACGCGAGAAAGACCCCCTTCTGCGCCCGCTCCTCCGGCTCCATGTCGAGCAGGTCCTCGCCCTTGTAGGTGACGCTGCCGCCGGTCACCTGGTAGGCCGGATGCCCCGCCAGCACCTGGGCCAGCGTGCTCTTGCCCGAGCCGTTGGGTCCCATGATGGCGTGCACCTCGCCCGGATTGACCGTGAGCGAAATGCCCTTGAGGATCTCCTTGTCGCCCGCGTTTGCGCGAAGGGCGCGGATGTCTAGCACGTGCTTGGCTCCTTGGTGATAGGGGCTAGGGATCAGGGGTCAGGGACTAGGGTTGAGAGACGGGCGCCCGTCCGCGCGCCCTGGCCCCTAACCCCTGGCCCCTGATCCCCATCACCCAACACTCCCCTCAAGACTGACCCCCAGCAGCTTCTGCGCTTCCACTGCGAACTCCATGGGAAGCTCCTTGAACACTTCCTTGCAGAAACCGTTGACGATCATCGAAATCGCGTTCTCCGTGTTGAGACCGCGCTGCTTGCAATAGAAGATCTGGTCTTCGCCGATCTTCGACGTGCTGGCTTCGTGCTCCACCGACGCGGTGGGATTGCGCACGTCGATGTACGGGAAGGTGTGCGCACCGCAGCGATTGCCCACCAGCATGGAATCGCACTGGGTGTAGCTCCGCGCGCCCTCGGCACCGGGCAACACCTTGACCAGCCCGCGGTAGCTGTTCTGGCCGCGACCCGCGCTGATGCCCTTCGACACGATGGTGGAGCGAGTGTTCTTGCCCATGTGCACCATCTTGGTGCCAGTGTCGGCCTGCTGGCGGCCGTTCACCACGGCCACCGAGTAGAACTCGCCCACGCTGTTGTCGCCCTGGAGGATGACACTGGGATACTTCCAGGTAATGGCCGAGCCGGTTTCCACCTGGGTCCAGCTCACCTTGGCGTTATGGCCCGCCTTGCCGCGCTTGGTGACGAAGTTATAGATGCCGCCCCTGCCCTCTTCATCACCCGCGTACCAGTTCTGCACCGTGGAGTACTTGATGCTGGCGTTGTCGAGCGCCACCAGCTCGACGACAGCTGCGTGCAGCTGGTTCTCGTCGCGCTTGGGTGCGGTGCAGCCCTCGAGATAGCTCACCGACGCGCCTTCATCGGCAATGATCAGCGTGCGCTCGAACTGGCCGGTATCGGCCGAATTGATGCGGAAGTAGGTGGACAGCTCCATGGGGCAACGCACGCCCTTGGGGATGTAGCAGAACGACCCGTCGCTGAACACCGCGGAATTGAGCGCCGCAAAGAAGTTGTCCGATGCCGGCACCACCGAGCCCAGGTACTTCCGGACCAGCTCGGGATGCTCGCGCACCGCCTCGCCGAAGGAGCAGAAGATGATTCCATCTTCCGCGAGCCGCTTCTTGTAGCTGGTGCCCACGGAGACGCTGTCGAAGATGGCGTCCACCGCCACACCGGCCAGGATCTTCTGCTCGCTCAGCGGGATGCCCAGCTTCGCGTAGGTCTCCAGCAGCTTCGGATCGGCTTCATCCAGCGAGCCGAGCGGATTCTTGGTCTTGGGCGCCGAGTAGTAGCTGATGTTCTGGTAGTCCACCGGGTTGTACTTCACGTTGGGCCAATGCGGTTCGGTCATCTTGAGCCAGCCGCGATAGGCCTTGAGCCGCCACTCGAGCAGCCACTCCGGCTCGCCCTTCTTCTCGGCGATGAGCCGGATGATGTCTTCGTTCAGCCCCTTGGGCGCGACATCAGACTCGATGTCGGTGACGAAGCCATACTTGTACTCGCGATTGACCAGCGTTTCGACTGACGAACTCATGCATTCTCCTGACCGGCGGCCACATCAGCTGGCTGCCGGAATCGGACAGTGTAGGCGCAGGCGCCATCACCGCTCAGCAGATGCTGGCGGCGCTCGATCCTGCCGCCCAGCGTCCGCTCGAGGAATCGCTCCTCGGCGGCACAGATTTCGGGAAAGCGCTCGGACACGGCGCGCAGGGCACAGTGATGCTCGGTCAAGGAACCACAACAGAACGTGGCGGTTCCCTCCGCCATGTAGCCATCAGCGGTGCGCGCTGCCGTGACGATCTCCATCCGCTCAGCCGGGGAAGCATCCTGAAGCGCGGGCGCCAGGTGCTCGGCCTGATTCTCGAAGTGTGACTCGATGAAGCGAATTGCCGCCGCCCTGCCCACCGTGGCTACCAGGTGCTCCAGCAGCTGCGTAAGCGTTTCCTTATAGCGTACCGGAAAGAGCGCCTCGCCGGCGGCTGTCAGCCGGTAGGCGTGGCCCGGCGCCCCGGGACGGCCCGACTGATTCCGGCTCCATTCCACCAGCCCCGACGCCTCCAACTCCTTCAGGTGATGGCGGATAGCATTCATGGACAGGCCCAGATGCCGGGCCAGATCCTTGGGCTCGAGCCCGGGCGTCCGCTTCAGCTCCACGACCACTGCCCCCCTCGGCCCCTTGAGGCCGGCGGGAAGGTGGTCGGGCTGGAGCGGGACTGTGGCCATAGCGGCGGAATGGTAACCGAAAAAGTCGGGATTGGCAAGGTTAGTGGGGTGGATTTGGTGGAAATCCTAAAGCGTTATGGTGTATGGTGTTATGGTCTACGGTCAACGGTCGACAGTCTACGCGTGTGGTAGCCTGTTGTTATCGACCGTGGACCGTCGACCGTAGACCGTTGACCGTTCTCTTGCCATCCCCGATCTTGATATCCCATGACCATCCATCGCATCCGCCTTCTGGGCGACCCGATTCTGCGCGCGTACTGCGAGCCTATAGAAAAGCCCGGTTCCACCGCTATCCGCGTCATCATGGATGACATGCGGGAAACCCTTCGGGACTGGCAGAGCCGGTTCGGGAGTGGGCGGGCCATCGCGGCACCGCAGATCGGGGCGCCGGTCAGGATGATCGTGGCAGAGATGGAGAAGCCCTGGGTCCTGATCAACCCGGAGATCGTGGATATCGGGAATGAGGACTTCAGCGTCTGGGACGATTGCTTCTCGTTCCCCAACCTGATCGTTCGGGTATCACGCGCCTACCGGATCCGGGTACGCTACCAGGACCAGAAGGGCGAATGGCACGAGGATGACCTCGAGGGTGACCGCGCCGAGCTGATCCAGCACGAACTGGATCACCTTGACGGCGTGCTGGCGGTGGACCGACCGCACGGGCTCGATCCGTTCTGCCTGCGGGAGGAATGGAACCGGCAGCATGCCGCCGGTGGCCGGTATGGACCGCCGGAGCCGAGAACAGGGATTTACGCGACACCGCTGACGGGATTGTTGTAAGATGGGCAGTTGGACAGATGGACAGTTCACGCAGACTGTCCACCTGTCCACCTATCCACCTGTCCAACTGTCCAACTGTCCATCTGTCCATCTGTCCATCTGTCCATCTGTCCGCCTACATCCCTCCCATGTCCGGCGCCAGCGCATTCCCCATTCGCTCACTGTCCCAGAACACATTCAGCACCCACCAGCGGTGCCCGTCCCAGAACAGCTGAATCGAGTTGATGCCGCGGGAGAACGGTTTCGTCTCGTCTCGCCTGAAGCTGGCATACGAGCTGAACACGTGTGCGATGTTGCCGAAGCGTTCGACCTTGTTGACCAGCGCCGTCTCATGGAAGCCGAGCGCGGTCAGCAGCGAATCGGCACCGTGCTGGTACTGCTCCGGCGTCAGGATGCGGCGGCGACAGTTGCCGGCGGTATCACATCCCGTCGGGATGAGTCGTGCCGCGGGGTCCATCAACGAGTAGAACCGCATCCACTGCCTTGGCGCGCCCACCGGCCCACTGATGGTCTGGTACAGCGCGGAGACAATCGAATCAATACTGCCAACGTCGGTGGAGACGGCCGGCGGGCGAGGCGCCGCGGCGTTGGGCGTGACCTGCGCGCGGAGTGACGGGGCGCAAAAGATGAGCGCAGCAGCGATGGGGACGAGAATCTTCATGCTGGGATCCCTCTCAGCTGGTGAATACCACTTGCGACTGCCGGGACTGAACTGGGGGCTACCCGATCGCTTCGTCGGACGCCAGGGCGAGGCAAGCCTCGCCCCTACGCGTCCTCCTCGCAATGACGCGTTGACCGTTGACCCCACTTCCCGTCTTCCCGTCTTCCCGTCTTCAAAACCATCTCCCCAACCGCACGAACAACGCCTCGCGTCCAGCGGTAAACCCCATTTCCACCCTCACCGGCCCGACTGGCGTCTCAGCCCCTACGCCGCCGCGGATGCCGGTGTGCCAGCCGCCGTCATCCAGTAAGCCGCCGCCCATGGCCGAGCGACCCACCATTCCGTCCACCCTGACGTGGAGCGGACCCACGACGGGATAGGCCAGCGCCAGCCCGGCCATCACTTCACGGTCTCCCCGCAGTTCCCCAACGTGCAGTCCGGCAAAGCCGTCGTCGCCGCCAAGCGCCAGCGAATGCTGCAGTGGCAGGTCCCTCCCTGCGCCGATCCGAAGATGGGGATTCACTTCAAGCAGGCCGACGGGAAACTGTGGCTTCACGTCGAATACGACGCGCCTGAACTCCTGGTTCCAGATGGCGCGCACCGTGACGTCTTCGTCCAGGTTCTGGTCCACATGCGATAGCTCGAATCGCACGCCGAGCGCGTCCCGGGTAGTGAGATCCGGATTCCGCCACCAGAGCGCCGAGCCGCTCAGCCGCGCCATCCAGCTGCGGAAGAAGCTTCGTTCCACGCCGAGGAGTGCCTCCGCCTCCCGCGTACGATCCACACCGACCTGCTCACCCTCGTCGTCAAAGCGGCGGATATGATCGAAGCGCACCGCGATCGCCGCTCTCGGCACGAGCAATTGACCAAACAGCTCGCGCTGCTTCTGCAGGGCGATGGTGGCGTCCTTCCGGAGATTCCCCGCCGAACCCAGGAGGCTTGCTTCGGTCCCGCCCGGCAGCGAGCGATCCACCACGCCAGCCCAGAACCGACCGCCCATGTCATTGTCGTACGCGGCACCGAGCGCAGCGATGCGCACGGGACCCGGCTCGGGCTGGACCTGGAAGTGAACCGTGTCGCCCTGGCCTTGCGGATGGAGCCAGAGCGCCAGGAACCGATCAGAATTGCCAAGCTTGAGCAGGCGGGAGCGCAGGCGATCGGGATTGAGCGAATCGAGCCCTGCCAGGCCGAGGAGCCGGGTGATCTCCTGTGCCGCCTCAGCCGACGAGTCCTGCACCGCGATGTTACCGAGTGCCGTCGGCTCGGCGCGGCGAGCCACCTCGCCATGTGGCGGGCACGTCATGCGCGAGAGCATCGAGTCTGCCGCCAGCCGGCCGCGGGTGATCAGCGCATTCACGTTCCGGGGCGTGAAGTTGAGGCTCCGAAACCCCGCCACGTTGGGGCGGATGTAGACGTCATCCGGCCCCAGCGAATCGAGTGGTTGCTCGAACAGGTAACCGAGCATCCGCTCCGCGAGTGTGACCGGCGAGAAGAAGTTGAGGGAATCGGGCTTTCGCTCCGTCGCGTCCGCCACGATCAGCCGCTCGGCGCCCGCCGCGCGCGCAATGGCGATGGGAAGATTCGCACTGAGCCCGCCGTCGGCGAGGAAGCGGCCATTCATGCGCTCGGGCGGAAAGACGAACGGAATGGCGATGCTGGCGCGCACTGCCTGGGCGAGGTCGCCACTGCCAAGCACCCGGGCCTGGTGGGTACCGAGATCCGTGGCGACGACCCGCAGCGGAATGGGAAGCCGGTCAAAGTCGCCGCGGGCGATGAGATTGCCGCGCAGCATTGCGGCATCAAGCAGCGCGTTGGCTTCGGTCTCCCGCACCGCCGCGCTCTGCAGGTTGAAGCCACGCTGGCCCTGCTCCCAGACGATCAGCGGCTGCAGCCGGCCAAGCGCGCGCGGGGCGCGCGGCTCGAAGGTGGTGAACAGCGTGGCAATGGGAAAGGCGCGCGCCAGCGAATCAATGGTGCGCGCGGGATAGCCGCTGGCATACATCGCGCCCACCACCGCGCCCATGCTGGTGCCAACGATCAGGTCAGGCCGGATGCCGAGGCTGTCGAGCGAGCGGAGCAGCCCGATGTGGGTGAGTCCCTTGGCTCCGCCGCCGGAGAGCACCAGTGCGGTGCGGGGCGCGCGGCACTGCTGGGCGGCAGCAGGACCAGGCGCTGCGGCTGAAAGCAGGAGCAGAGTGAGCAGAAGCATGAAGACGTTCCGCATGGCGCCGAAAGGTAATCGGCCCCTTGCGCGACCTTGGAGACGTTGCAATTCTTGGCTTACGCGAAATGCTCGCGCCCCCACGACTTCTGTGCCGGAGGAATTGCCGCAATGCCGTACGTGATCACCGAGGCCTGCATCGGAGTGAAGGACCGGGCCTGCGTGGATGTCTGTCCGGTGGATTGCATCTACGAAGGGGAAGATCAGCTCTACATCCATCCGGATGAGTGCATCGACTGCGGCGCATGCGAGCCAGAATGTCCCGTGACGGCCATCTTCCCGGAAGAAGACGTGCCGGCCGAGCTCACGTCATA
>DASSHL010000185.1:0-2357 GCA_035692845.1 Gemmatimonadales bacterium | reverse complement strand
CGTCTCTTCCGGCCCTCGGAGCGCAAGAGCGGCCCGCGGGTCGTGTTCATCGAGCATCGGGAATTCTTCAACCGGCCGGGCATCTACGGCGAGCACAGCCGGGACTACGCCGACAACGCCCTCCGCTTCGCGTTCTTCGCGCGAGCCGCCGTGGCTGCGCTCTCCCGGATCGCACGCCCACCTCACCTGCTGCACGTGCACGACTGGCACACCGCCCTCGCACCGGTGTACCTCCGGGGCGTGCCCGGCGTGGACGTACCGCCAGAGCGCGCGGCCGTGGTGCTGTCGGTGCACAACCCCGGCTATCAGGGACATTTTCCGGCCGACATCCTGCCGTCGCTGGGCCTGCCGTGGTCGCTCTACAACTTCAACCAGCTCGAATGGTACGGTCAGGTGAACGTCCTCAAGGGCGGGCTCATCTTCGCCGACCGGGTGGTGACGGTGAGTCCCACGCAGGCACGCGAACTGGGCACACCGGGCGGCGGCTTCGGGCTCCACGGCGTCTTTTCCTGGCTCGACGGACGGCTGAGCGGCATCCTCAACGGCATTGACCAGCGGATCTGGTCACCCGATCGCGACACCCAGATCACCCGCATCTATGATGCCCACGACCTCGAGGGCAAGCGCCGGTGCAAGGCCGCACTGCAGCGCACCTTCGGGCTGGCGCAGCGGCGGCGGGTGCCGCTCTTCGGCATGACCGGCCGCATGGTGACCCAGAAGGGACTCGACCTCATCCTCGAAGCCGGCAATCTCTTCGACTCCGATGCGCAATTCGTCTTCCTCGGCGGCGGCGAGCGGGTCTACGAGACGGCGCTCGTGGATCTCGCCACCCGGAATCCGGGGCGGGTCGGCGTCCAGCTCGATTTCACCGACCGGCTGGAGCACCGGCTGATGGCCGGCGCCGACCTCTTCCTCATGCCATCGCTCTACGAGCCGTGCGGGCTCACCCAGATGCGGGCCCAGCGCTATGGCGCCCTGCCGGTCGCACGCCGCGTCGGCGGTCTTGCCGACACCATCACAGATGAGAAGACGGGATTTCTCTTTGATCACTACACGAGCGAAGCCTTCGAGTCGGCCGCCTTCCGCGCGCTGGCACGCTTTGCCGACCCGGTGCGGTGGGGACGGATGATGCGCCACGCCATGGCGCGCGACTTCAGCTGGGAGCAGTCGGCCGGGGAATACCTCTCGGTTTACCGCAAGGCGCTGGGAGACGCGGCCTGATGCCGATGGATTTTGTGCTGGCACTGCATAGCCATCTGCCCTGGGTCCTCAATCACGGGCGCTGGCCCCACGGCTCCGACTGGCTCACCGAGGCGGCGCTGGAGACCTACCTGCCACTGCTCGAGCGGCTGCGGGCGCTGCAGGCCGAGGACGTGGACGCACCCATCACGATCGGCTTTACGCCGGTGCTCGCCAACCAGCTCGTGTCGCCCACCTTCCAGGCGGAGATGGAGGTGTACCTCGAGCAGCGCCGGATCGCGACGGCGGAAGCACAGGAGGGGCCCCACGCACCGGCGCCGCACCTGAAGCCGGTGGTCGAGTTCTGGCGCCATCGCTTCGAGCAGATGCAGACTCTCTGGCGCGCGATCGATGGCGACATTGTCGGCGCATTCCGCGCGCTGGAGCGGTCGGGCCGGATCGAGATCATGGGGTCCGCTGCCACGCATGGATTCCTCCCCTTGCTTGCGCGCGACGAAAGCATCCGGCTCCAGCTTGGCGTCGGCATGCGCGAGCATGAACGGCTCTTCGGGCGGACGCCGCGCGGCTGCTGGCTGCCGGAGTGCGCCTACCGGCCGCGCGGCCCGTGGGCGCCGTGGCCGGGCGGCCCGCGCTCCGCGCTCCGGCGCGGGATCGACGAGCATATCGCCGACGCCGGCTTCCGCTACTTCTTCGTGGACGCGCACCTCGTCACGGGTGATGAGCCGCTGGACATTTCGAGCGACGGCTGGATCGAGGACGCGCCTGAACAGTCGGAGGTGGTGGCGGGCGAATCGGCGGCACGCTCTCCCTACCGCACCTACGGCGTGCTCTCGGCGGGCCGCGCGCGCGTGAGCATCTTCGTGCGCGATCCGCGCGCCAGCAGGCAGGTCTGGAGCCGCCATGGCGGCTATCCAGGTGACAGCGCGTACCTCGAATTCCACAAGCAGCGCTGGCCGGGCGGCCTCCGTCTCTGGCGGGTGAGCGCGCCCGGCACCGACCTGGGCCAGAAGGAGCCGTACGATCCGGCTGGCGCCCGGCATCGGGCCGCCGAGCACGCAGAGCACTTCGCCTGGCTGCTCGGCGACATCGCAGGAGAGCTGGGCCGGCGGCAGCATCCGGTGCTCGCCGTGCCCTTTGATACCGAGCTGTTCGGCCAC
>DASSHL010000184.1:0-3199 GCA_035692845.1 Gemmatimonadales bacterium | reverse complement strand
GACGATCCTCTTCATGTGGGTGTACGGGCCGGACAACGCCTGGCGCGAGCTGCATGAGGGTGCATCGATCCGGATTCCGCGCGTCTTCAAGTTCATCATGACATACGTGACGCCGCTGTTCCTGCTGGTCATGATGGCGTGGTGGATCAAGCAGGATGCGCTGCCCACACTGTTGTACCAGGGAGTGCCGGAGGACCAGCATGCCACGCGGACGGCGTCCCGGCTGGTCATGCTCGGCATCCTCGTCCTGCAGCTCTTTCTCATTCGCGCGGCGTGGCGCCGGAAATCAGTGCCCACGCCCGCCACGGGAGCCGGCATATGAGCCTCGGATCGCTGCTGTTCATGCTGACCGCATGGATCCTTGTTCTCGGGCTCACAGTCTGGAGCTTCTGGAAGCTGATGCAGACGCCGCAGGAGGAGAAACTGCCGCCTCCGGGAACGTCGTTGTAGGAAGGTCGCGGGTCACGAGTCGCGGGTCTTGAGCAGGACTCCCGTGACTCGCGACCCATGACTCGCGACACAAGGCCCCCATCCACCTTTCACAGAGCGAGCAGCGCATGGGTCTCTGGGCCACGAAGTCCATTTCCGTCCTGAGGGCGGAAGCGGAGGAAACCGGGGAGCGGTCACTGAACCGCAGTCTCGGCGCACTCAACCTTACCACGCTCGGCATCGGCGCCATCATCGGCGCCGGCATCTTCGTCCTCACCGGTGTCGCCGCGGCGCTCTACGCCGGCCCCGCGGTCTGGCTCTCCTTCGTCGCCGCCGGCATCGCCTGCGGCTTCGCCGGCCTCTGTTATGCCGAGATGGCGAGCGCCGTGCCCGTGGCGGGAAGCGCCTATACGTATTCCTATGCCACGATGGGCGAGTTCATCGCCTGGATCATCGGCTGGGACCTGATTCTCGAATACGCGCTGGGCGCAGCCACGGTGGGCGTGGGGTGGTCGGGCTACTTCGTGAGTCTCTTCGACTTCCTGGGAATTCACATTCCGGCGCACTTTGCCTCGGCGCCACTCTCGTTCTGCACCGCGTCCGAAGTAGCCGACAAGCTGGCCGGCTGCGTGCAGACCGGGTTCGGGACCACCGGGGCGGTGCTCAACATCCCGGCGATGGCGGTGGTGCTCCTTGCGACCATGGTGCTGACCATCGGCATCGAGGAAAGCGCCAAGGTCAACAACATCATCGTGATTCTCAAGCTCGCCGTGGTGGTCATGTTCATCGCCTTCGGCGTCCGCTACGTGAATCCCGACAACTGGAAGCCGTTCATTCCGGAGAACCTCGGCACGTTCGGCGCGTACGGCGTCTCGGGCATCTTCCGCGGCGCGGGTCTCGTGTTCTTCGCCTATATCGGCTTTGATGCGGTCAGTACCGCGGCGCAGGAAGCCAAGAACCCGCAGAAGGACATGCCGATCGGCATCCTCGCGTCGCTGGCCGTCTGCACGGTGCTGTACATCCTGGTCTCGCTGGTGCTCACCGGCGTGGTCAAGTACACCGAACTCAACGTGCCGCATCCCGTGGCCTACGCCGTCGAGGCGGTGCCGGGGCTCAAGTGGCTCACGCCCTTCATCACGCTCGGTGCCGTGCTCGGCCTTGGCTCGGTGGTGCTCGTCATGCTCCTGGGCCAGTCGCGCGTCTTCTACTCGATGTCACGTGACGGCCTCATGGGACGATGGGCGGGGAAGGTCCACCCGAGGTTCCGCACCCCCTATCTCTCCACCATCTGGGTGGGTGTCATCGTTGCGATCATCGCCGGCATCTTCCCGATCCAGATCCTGGGCGAGATGGTGAACATCGGCACGCTGCTCGCCTTCGTGCTGGTCTGCGCCGGCGTCTGGATCCTGCGGTCCAAGCGGCCAGACCTGGAGCGGCCATTCCGCACGCCCTGGGTGCCGCTGGTGCCAATTCTGGGAATCCTGTCCTGCCTCGGCCTGATGGCGACGCTGCCCGGGGCCACCTGGGAGCGGCTGGGCGTCTGGCTGATCATCGGCCTCGTGATCTACTTCTTCTACAGCCGGCACAACAGCGTGCTGCAGAAGGAGCGGGAGAGTGGGAGCTAGGGATTAGGGGCTAGGGACCAGGGATCAGGAACTAGCGGAAAGGGGTCGGTACTCGGTTCGAGTCCCGACCTCTTCTACATCACCCTGGTCCCTGATCCCTAACCCCTAACCCCTATTACCTTTTCCCCATGTCCCGTACCCTCACCGCGGAGAAATCCGCCGCGGCTCGTGCTCTTGCCGGCGCCCTCAAGCCCGGCATGCGCGTCTGCCTCACCACCCACGTCAATCCCGATGGTGACGGCCTGGGCAGCGAGATCGCCCTGCTGCACCTCCTGCGGGCGCAGGGTGTCACCTGTTGCATCACCAATCCAACGCCCACGCCGCCGAGATTCGATTTCCTGCTCGCGGAAATACCGGACGCCGACCACACCGCGGAAGCGATCAAGGAACTCCGTCGGGCCGACCTGATCGTCGTGCTGGATATCTCCGACCTGGGACGGCTGGGCATGCTGGCCGAGGCGGTGCGGACCCGCGGCGTACCGGTGGCGTGCATTGACCACCACGTGGGCCTCGGCGTGCTGCCCGACGGCCCGCGCTATGTGGACCCCGACGCCTCGGCCACGGGCGAGCTTGTATTTGAAATTGCGGTGGCCAACGACTGGCCGCTCACGGGTCCCATCGCGCGGGCGCTCTATGTCGCCTTGCTCACCGACACCGGCGGCTTCCGCTTCAGCAACACCAAGCCACGCACGCTGCGCATTGCTGCGGACCTGCTGGAGATCGGCGTCGACCCGGAGCAGATCTACCTGGATGTCTACGCCAGTGCGCCAGCGGGCCGCCCCCGGCTGTTTGCGGAAGCGCTCCAGACGCTGGTGGTGGAACCCGAGCATCGGCTCTCGTGGATCACCGTTCCGCCCGGCGCGCTGGAACGTCACGGCGTTTCGTCGGACGACCTCGACGGCGTGGTGGAGTTTGCCCGGAGCATCGAGGGGGTGCGGATGGCGCTGCTCTTCCGCGAAGTGTCGCAAGGCCGGATCAAGATCTCCCTCCGCTCCGTTGGTGGCGTGGACGTGGCGGCGTTCGCGCGCCGCTATGGCGGCGGCGGGCACATGAAGGCAGCCGGCCTCGCCATGACCGGCTCATTGGGCGAGGTGCAATCCACCATCCTCGCCGCGGCACGCGAGTATATTTCAGGGACATGAGCG
>DASSHL010000183.1:0-4034 GCA_035692845.1 Gemmatimonadales bacterium | reverse complement strand
CTGATGGCCCGCGTCCCCCGTTGCTCCGGTGCCATGGCCCAATCGAAGAATGTGAGATCGGTGCCGGGTGTCCCCTTGGCGTCGGCATAGAAGAGGTGCCAGGCGCCAACATCGTCCTGGTTCACGCTGCGCTTGACCAGCCGCATGCCAAGCGTCCGGGTGTAGAAGTGGTGGTTGTTGCGGATCTGTGCCGAGATGGCGGTCACATGGTGCAGGCCGCGGAGTTCCAGTGTCATGGGTGCCTTCAACGTTGATTTATCTTAGCGCTAAGATATATGCGCAGCGGAGTCCGCGCAAGCTGCTCGTGAGGCGGTAGTGGGGAAGATCGGCACGCTTGTCATCGCGAGTCTTGCGCAGCGAGGCGAAGCAACCTTGCAGCCCCGAGGTGATCCTTCGGCCGATCTCCGCCCACTCCTGGGCGGGTGCACTCGACTCCGGCAGGACCGATACCACCCCGCACCGCCCCGGTGCGGTCGTGCCTTCGTCGAGCGCACCCGCCCGGTCGCTTCTCGCTCGCCCCTCGTCTCTCGATTTGGCGCTCTCAGCGCTCGTCCCCCAAGAGGACATTTCCCGTCCTCCAACCAGACACTTTTTGACGCGTTTTCCGACCCTCCGAACGTTTCCCGAAGCACCATCGCAACCTATTGTAATTCAATGAGATACAGGCACACAAAAAGACGGCGGCGTGATCGATTTCACGCCGCCGTCGGCCCTGAATTTGCTCTGCAGAATGGGCCTGAGAGGAGTTGAACCTCTGACCTCACGCTTATCAGGCGTGCGCTCTAACCAACTGAGCTACAGGCCCCACATTGCCCCGCATGTCTCACCCTTCAACCAGGTCCGGCCGGGCGGGCCGGGAATATACACACCGGAGTCGGCGAGTTGGTAGCGCCGAATCTCGGACGCAGTCGCATCCGACTTTCGCAGGAGTAGCAATGTCTTCACTCATGCAATTCAAGCGGGCCGTCCGCACCGAGGCCAAGCTCAAGATCCTCCTCACCGGGGCCTCGGGCTCGGGCAAGACCCTGGGCGCCCTGCGCCTGGCGGAGAGCCTGGCCCCGGGCAAGATCGCCGTCATCGACTCCGAAAACAGCCGCTCGAGCTACTATGCAGACGGCATCGAGTTCGATGTCCTCACCCTGGCCGATCACCACCCCGACGCCTACATCGCCGCCATGGAAGTGGCGGTGGAGTCGGGCTACGAAGTCATCATCGTGGACAGTCTCTCGCACGCCTGGCAGGATGTGCTGGACCGGAAGACCGCCTACGACCGCGCCAACCCGCGCTCCAACAGCTACACCAACTGGAAGCTCTTCAGTGCGGAGTGGGACAGCCTGGTGCGCGCCATCCTCGACATCCCGGCCCACGTGATCGCCACGGCCCGCAGCAAGCAGGCCTACGAGCAAGTGGACGTCGAGGGCAAGAAGAAAGTGCTCAAGATCGGCCTCCAGCCGGTCATCCGGGATGGCACCGAGTACGAGTTCGCCCTGCACTTCGACCTCAACGAGGCCCATAAGGCCGACGTGAAGAAGGACAACACTCGCAAGTTCAACGATCCCGGCCAGCTCTGGGACCTCTGCGACGGCAGCATTGCGCGGGAACTGCGGGAGTGGCTGGCCGCCGCAGAGCCAGTGGCACGTCCCACGACGGCCACGGTACGGGCCATCGATGATGCCATCGCGGCGCTGCCGGAGAAACGGCGGCTGGAAGCGCGTCGCCGCTGGGCGGTCCGGCGCGACCGCGGTGTCACCGAGGAAGAAGCGCGGGAGATGCTCGCCCGGCTGCAGCCTTCCACCGATGAAGCGGAGGAGCAGGCGCTGGCCAGCTGAGCGCCTGGGCTGCACGGTCAAACGCCCCGTCGGGCTCCCGGCGGGGCGTTCGGCTGCCTGCTGGCGTGACTATTCCTCTTCGGGCTCGTACGGAGGGTCTTCGTCGAGATCCTCGTCGTCCTCATCCTCCTCGAACTCGTCATCGTCGGCGTCTTCCTCGTCGTCTTCGTCATCCTCGTCGAAGCCGAAGCCGTCATCCTCGAACTCGTCCTCATCGTCATCGAACCGACGACGCATCTCGAGCGCCTCCAGCGACGTCTCCCTGGCCAGCATGATCTCCTCCACCACTCAACGGTGTGTTGTCTTGCGTTCCGGGACAGAGTCCTAGGACGCGTGTTCGACCCGGGCGGCTGCCCGGGCGGCCTTCCGGCGATCCACCGCCGCCAGCTGCCGCTTGCGGAGACGGATCGTCTGGGGTGTCACTTCGATCAGCTCGTCTTCCTCGATGTACTCCAGGGCATATTCGAGCGTGATCTGCCTCGGCGGTTCGAGCATCACGTTCTCGTCCGACGCCGTCGTGCGCATGTTGGTGAGCTTCTTTTCCTTCGACACATTGACGTCCATGTCGCCGGGACGGGCACTCTCGCCCACCACCATGCCCTCGTAGACCAGGTCGCCGGGCGAGACGAACATCTGGGCCCGCTCCTGCAGGTTGCCCAGGGCGAAGGCCACCACCGCGCCTTCGCGGTCCGCCACCAGCACGCCGCGCTTCCGCCCCGCGAGCGGTCCAGCCCAGCCGCCGTACTCGAGGAAGCGGTGGTGCATGATGCCGGTGCCCCGGGTGTCGGTCAGAAATTCCGAGCGATAGCCGAACAACCCACGCGCCGGCACCCGGAACGTCATCCGCACCATCCCCTGCCCCGGGTTTCGCATCTCGGTCATCTCGGCGCGGCGGGGCCCCAGCTTCTCGAGCACGGTGCCCATGTGCTCCTCGGGCACATCCACCATCAACTCCTCATACGGCTCGAGCCGCTCGCCCTGTGGCCCCTCCCGGGTGATGACCCGCGGGCGGGAGACCTGGAACTCGTACCCCTCCCGCCGCATCGTTTCCATCAGGATGCCGAGGTGCAGCTCGCCCCGCCCTGACACCGAGTGGGTGTCAGGTGAGTCGGTCGGCGCCACCTTGAGCGCCACGTTGCGCTCGAGCTCCCGGAAGAGCCGGTCTCGCAGCTGGCGGCTGGTGACATACTTGCCTTCGCGCCCCGCGAAGGGGCTGTTGTTCACGATGAAGTCCACCGAGATGGTGGGTTCTTCCACCGCGATGCCAGCGAGCCGCTCCGGCTGTTCCACCGAGGCGAAGGTCTTGCCGATCTCGATGCCCTCGAAGCCCGCGAGGGCCACGATGTCGCCGGCGTCGACCGAGTCGACTTCCACCCGGCTCAGGCCGTCAAAGGTGTAAAGCCTGGTGACGCGGTTCCGCTCGATCACTTCATCGGTGACGAGCCCCGGCTCACCCAGCGGAAGCAGGGCCACCTGGTCGCCCACGGCGATGCGGCCGCGCTCGATCCGGCCGATGGCAATGCGGCCCAGGAAGCTGGAATGGTCCAGCGTGGAGACCAGCATCTGGAAGGGGCCATCGGGATCGCCGGTCGGTGCCGGCACATGCTTGAGGATGGTCTCGAACAGCGGGACCAGGTCGGTCCCCGGGTGCTCCAGCTCGTGGGTTGCCGTACCGTTCCGGCTGGACGTGTACAGGAACGGGGCGTCGAGCTGCTCATGGGTGGCATCGAGGTCGATGAACAGGCCCAGGACTTCGTCGTGGACCCGAAGCGGCTCAGCGTCGGCGCGATCGATCTTGTTGATGGCAACGATAGGATGGAGGCCGAGCGACAGCGCCTTCCGCGTCACGAACCGGGTCTGCGGCATGGGACCTTCCGCCGCATCCACCAGGATGAGCACGCCGTCCACCATCCGGAGGATTCGTTCCACCTCACCACCGAAGTCGGCGTGGCCAGGCGTGTCGACGATGTTGATCTTGACCCCGCCCCAGTGCACCGCCGTGTTCTTGGACAGGATCGTGATGCCCCGCTCGCGCTCGAGCGGATTGGAATCCATGACGCGCTCGGCGACCTGCTGATTGGCGCGGAAGGCACCCGCCTGCCGGAGCATCTGGTCGACCAGCGTCGTCTTGCCGTGGTCCACGTGGGCGATGATGGCCAGATTGCGAATCGTGTTTGACACTGCTCTCCATCCTGCGTGACAGCC
>DASSHL010000182.1:0-4002 GCA_035692845.1 Gemmatimonadales bacterium | reverse complement strand
TGGCGGGAGGCATCGCGCACGACTTCAACAACGTATTGACCGTCATTCAAACCGCGGCTGGCAGCCTGCTCGGCGATCTTCCTCCAGATGACCCGCGCCGGGCTGAAGGGGCCGCCATTGCGGACGCAGCGGTCCGTGCCGCCCGTCTCACCCGCCAGCTCCTCGCCTTCAGTCGCCAGCAGGTCCTGCAGCCGCGAGGCCTCGACCTGAACGCCCTGGTCACTGGTGTCGAGCCGCTGGTGCGGCGCCTGGTAGATGAGCGCATCTCGGTTATCGTGGGGCTGGCCAGCGAACTCGGACTCGTCTGGGCCGATCCCAACCAACTCGAGCAGGTCATCCTCAACCTCGTCGTCAATGCACGCGACGCCATGCCTGACGGCGGCACACTTCGGATTGAGACCAGCGACGTGGTCCTCGACGATACCTATCCACGTCTCCGGGATACGGTGCGCCCGGGCCCCCACGTGCTCCTCAGCGTGACCGATACCGGCTGCGGAATGGATGAAGCCACGCAGGCACGCATCTTCGATCCGTTCTTCACGACAAAACCCGTCGGACAGGGCACCGGCCTGGGCCTCGCAAGCGTCTATGGCGTCATGAAGCAGAGTGGGGGGCACATATGGGTCTACAGCGAGGCGGGGAAAGGGGCGACCTTCAAGCTCTATTTTCCCCGCCATGACGGAGGTCTTGGCGAGGAGCCAGAGCGCGGACCGCGCCCGGCTGCCACACGGCGTCCGCTCGCCGGCGCCACCATCCTGCTGGCCGAGGACAATCCAGCCGTCCGCACCAGTGTCCGCCGGGTGCTCGAACGGAACAAGTACCGTGTGCACGAGGCTGGCGACGGCCGGGAGGCGCTCGGCATCCTGGCCCAATCGCACAGCGAGGTCGACCTCGTGCTCGCGGACATGGTGATGCCGGCGATGGATGGACTAGAGCTCCGCCGGCATCTCCGCGCCCACCATCCAGCGGTACCAGTGCTGCTCATGTCCGGCTACTCCGAGGAAGCGATCAGGAGCCTGGCTCATGAGCCGCCGGGGCCGGTGCTGGAGAAGCCGTTTACGCGGGAAGACCTGCTCGCCAAGGTCGAAGAGCTGCTCGCGTCGGAGCCGGAGCATTCATGAGCTCCCGCGGGATCGGACTCATTCAGCTGGGGACTCGGGCGCGAGGCTACGCCCCCCGCCCCACCACGATGTGCCACAGTCGCGCACAACCTTGTCGTGCGGGCATGCCGGTGCTTCGGGAGCAGCAGACTCTGGTTGAAATCCGGGCGCCCCGATAGAAGATGGACAGATGGACAGCTGGACAGTTCACGCAGACTGTCCAGCTGTCCATTTGTCTATCCGACCATGCGCGCCGCCGCCTGCCTCGAGGACGCGCGGAGGCTGCGCGCGCATCGCGTAAACCACTGCGGAGAGGTTGACCTCCGCCACGCAAATGCCAGCGCAATCGCCCGGCCAATGCCAGGCCCCGCCCCCGTGACGATCGCCGTCCGCTGCCGCTATGGGCCGCGTCGAGGCCTAATGCTGCACAGGTGACCCGCTGAACTGCTCCAGTACCTGCAGCTCGTCGCGCACTTGCTCGACTCCCCGCACCTTTCGCGCGGTGGCCAGCACGTCGGGCAGTTCGGCCCGGGGCACCCGGCCCGCAAGCGTCACGATGCCGTCATGAGCCGACACGTCGAGCGCTGATGGCAGAGTGACGTGATGTCCCAATTCCGCCCTGATCCGCTCCGCCAGCTGGTCATCGTCCACTGACTTCTCCCGCAGGCGCCCACGCAATTCCGCCATGGCGCCCTCGGCGCGATGCTTCAGATCCGCAGCCCGGTGGCGGAACTCCCGTCGCCCAGTCCGCAAGGCGCTGGTGGCCTGATCCCGGATCAGCGCCCGCCGGCGTGCGCCGCGCTTGGGGTCGAGCACGTACATGAGCGCTGCACCGAGCCCCAGCCCAGCCAGCAACGCGCCCGTCCGACTTGAATGTTTCCGCATGATGCATCCCTCCTGGAGGCCATCGTCACACACAGTCTGTTTCATGATAGTGCCAGCGAAGACGAGCGGATGTGAGTGTGGTCACGCTGGCGACGAGGGACGAGAGCTGAAGGCTGAAGGGCTGGAGGCTGAGAGCGCAGGGCTCGGTGCCTGAACGAGCAGTTTCCGCATCTGCCCATTCACTGGCATGTCCACCAGGATGTTTTCCATGATCTCGTCGTAATCCCACGCGTCATGGGCGACGAACTGGTAGGCCGATTTCGCGTCACCAGTATCGGGATTTCGGCCCTCGACTTCCCTGAGGCCAACTTCCCCCGCGATCGTCCCACGGCCCTGCCCTTCTCTATGGCTGCATCCGCCGGTCCAGGTCACGGCGACTGGGTTGACATCCCCCAGGCAGGGAGCGCCAGGTCCTCCGGGTGCGCTGCCGTCATGATCAGTGCGACCGCACCCGCAACGCAGTGAGATGAGTTACACTGGAAGGCGTTCCCGCCTTCCACGTCGTGCAGTGGCTTGCAGGCCGGAAACCCGATCGGAACCGACCAAGGCGTCACGAATCTTGCCGTTCAGAATCCTGTCGTGGCAATCAACGCGACGCATCCTCCCCTGCACGCCCTGAACGAGGTTCGCGCCATGCTCGCAGCCACACCCCGGGGGACCAGGCGCCACAGGTCATCGGGCGCCAGTGTTGCGCCATCAGGTGCCGCCACCCTACAAGAATGCGACGGCGGCGAAAAATTCTTCGACACCGGCTGGCTCAATGTCTGACAACCGATATCCGGACGCTAGCATCCTCGTCGTCGATGATGATGCCGACGTGCTGCGGACGCTTGGCCGGATGCTCCAACGCGCCGGCTACCAGCGTGTGACAGTCTCTGGCGACGCGGCGGCCGTTGCGGCACTGGCGAGGGAGACGCGGCCGGACCTGCTCCTGCTCGATTATCACCTTCCGGGCCTGACCGGCGCGACGCTGCTGGAGGAGCTTCGAGCCGCCGCCGGGCCACACGACTACCTGCCCGTGCTCATCATATCGGGTGACCCCACGGCGGAGGTGCGTCGACGTGCGCTTGCGGCCGGCGCGACCGACTTCGTAACGAAGCCGTTCGAGATTACGGAAGTCCTGCTCCGTATCCAGAATCTGCTCGAAACCCGGTACCTCCATCGTGCCATCACGGCACAGAATCAGGAACTCGAACTGCGCGTCCAGCAGCGCACGACCGATCTCAACAATGCGCATCTCGATGTCATCGAGCGCCTGGCACTGGCCGCCGAGTTCCGCGACGATGACACGGGCCAGCATACCAGCCGGGTGGGCGAAGGGACAGCCATACTCGCGTCCGCCATGGGGCTCACCGACGAGGAGATATTCCTGCTGCGGCGAGCCGCGCCCCTGCACGACGTCGGCAAGATCGGCGTGCCGGATGCCGTGCTGCGGAAGCCGGGCCCGCTGACCGATGCGGAATGGACCCTCATGCGAGAGCACACCGTGATCGGCGCCAGGCTGCTCTCGGGCGGTCGCTCGCGCGTAATGCAACTCGCCCAGCAGATCGCGCGCTCACATCACGAGCAGTGGGACGGCAATGGTTACCCCGACGGGCTGGCCGGCGGGCACATCCCGCTGGCGGGACGCCTGGTCATGGTCGCGGACGTGTTCGATGCCCTGCTGGCGGATCGTGTCTATCGCCGGGCGTGGTCGGTGGATGCCGTACTCGAGTACATCCAGGAGCACGCCGGGCAGCGATTTGATCCGCAAATCGCCGCGCTCTGCTGCCGGCCTGCGGTGCGCCGAGCCCTCCTGGCCACCCGTACCTCGCCTCCAGTGCCAGGTCATCGGCGGGACCATTCCCGCACCCTGAACCGTATGGCGCTGCCGTCAGTGTTCCGGTCCTGACCGGTCAGCGCGCTGCTATGTGCACCGTCTTGATGTTGACGAACTCGCGGATCCCGTAGCTCCCCAGCTCCCGTCCATAACCCGACTCCTTGATTCCGCCGAACGGGAGCCGGGGATCCGACGCGA
>DASSHL010000181.1:0-8203 GCA_035692845.1 Gemmatimonadales bacterium | reverse complement strand
CCGATGGCCAGCGGCTGGCGGCCTGACCTGATCGGTTCCCATCCGGCGCCCGGCAGGCAGTTCTTGGGCGAGTGGATAGTGCGCCCCTGGGTCTGCTGTTCGTAGTAGCCCACGTAGACGGAGAAGGCCGACACGGTGTCGGGCGTCGTGAAGATCCGCAGCACATAATCCGACATGCCGGCGACTGCCTGTTCATCCGCCGAGATCTTCTGGTCGTATCCGGTATAGATGCCGAGCTGGCGCGGCAGCGACTCGAGCGGGCCGCGCAGCGGCATGGCCTGCTGGCGCTGGACACTCACGAGCAGGAGGCAGCCGCAGCTCAGGATGCCGGCCGGCAGCCAGCGGTGCCAATCACGCATCGAGCGGCTCCTTGCCAAGACGGCGTTCGATGGCGCGCGCGGCCCACGCGAGCAGGGCGAGCAGGCCAAACGCGACGATGAAGAGCAGCCATCCTTCGGTCAGGTGCATGAAGCCTTCCCCCAGCTTGGGATCCACGAAGAACACCAGGAAGCCGGTGAAGAAGACGCGGATGGCGTTGATGACGATGGCCACCGGAATGGCGAGCAGCAGCAGGAGAATGCGGGCGACCGGCGTGCGCAGCCAGAGGCCGCCCACCAGCAGGCCAAGCGACAGGAGCGCCGTGAGTGAGCGCAAGCCGCTACATGCCTCGGTGACGAAGAGCTGGTGTCCGGGCAGGTTGATCACGTTGCCCGACAGCAGCACCGGAATATCCCGCGCACGGAGCAGCGCCGCGCCCATCTTCGAGGCCTGGAACTGGAGCGGCAGGGCCAGGGCGTTGGTGATCAGCGCCGGCCACGGTATGGACAGGAACAACAGTGCCGCCGGGAGCCACCAGTGCAGCAGCTGGCGCCAGCCCCAGAGGAACACCACCAGCGCGGCAACTGCCATGAGCATGGAGACGCGCATGGTGAATACTTCCGCGGCGAGACCCGACAGATAGCGCAGCAGGACGGCCACCGTCAGCAGCAGGATGCCCCACACGACCTGCGGCTTGCGATCGACCCGCAGGCCCCGGCGCCAGCCCAGCCAGACCGCGAGCGGCGCGAGCAGGAGCCCGTGGCCCGCCTCGGGGTTGGTCCACCAGTCGTGGACCATCAGCTGGGCGGGCTTGGCGAAGAGCAGCACGAAGGCCACCGCTGCCACGGCGACTGGCAGTGCAAGCGCCGGGCGGCGTGCGATGCTCACCAGTGAAGGAATCGGCTTGACGGTGGCCGTCATGGTTTACCAGCCGCCCCGGCGAAAAAGCATGACCGGGATCGTCTGGAGCATGATCTTGAGGTCCTCGAGGATGCCCTGGCGCTCGATGTACTTGAGATCGTAGCTGACCTTGGTCTTCACGTCCTCGATGCACCGATCATAGTGGTGATTGATCTGCGCCAGCCCGGTGATGCCGGGCTTGGCCCGCTGCCGCAGGGGATATTCGCCAATGTGCTCTCGCAGCTGTGCGAAGATGGTGGGCCGCTCCGGCCGGGGACCCACGATATTCATCTCGCCCCGCAGCACGTTGTAGAGTTGCGGCAGCTCATCCAGGCGATACTGGCGCAGGTAGCGCCCGAGCCAGGTGACACGGGGATCGTTGCTCTGGGCCCAGATGGCGCCCGAGCCCGACTCCGCGTTGACCGTCATCGTGCGGAACTTGTAGATCCGGAATGGCTTCCCGCCGATGTCCTGGCAACGCCGATGATTGGCGTTGTCGAGCGCCGGATTCCGGCGGTCGAGGCCTACGCGGGTCTGGGTGTAGATGACCGGGCCACGGGACGTGAGCCGGATGAGCAATGCCACCAGCAGCAACACCGGCAGCGCGACGATGAGCCCGATGAGGGCAAGGACAAAGTTCAGCGCCCGGCGCAGGCGTTCGCCGGCGCTCGGCATATGAGTGGCAACCGGCACGGCAACGGCCGGTGGCTGGAACGTATCAGTGACCTTCGCGGCGCCGGCGGACAGCCGGCGCCGAGTCGAAGGAATTTCGCGGAGTCCCGGCATGGCGATACCCATGTCGTGTTCGACCCTTTGGTTAGAAGATTCGGGTTGCAAAGTAAATTCCGGTAAAGAGGCCTGTAAGCAGGCCAATCGTCTGCAACGTGCCGCGCCAGCCTCCCGGCTTCTCCCCGATCACGAACTGGTCGCCGCCGTGAATGTTCAGCTGGTCGAGCGACGTCCCTGCGGCAAGGGCGCTGGACATCTGGTCCCGCGCCACGATGACGGAGTCTCCTCGTCGGATCTCCACCTTCTGCAGGCTGGCCTGATTCGAAGGCCCCCCTGCCACCATCACGACCTGCGACACGGGTATGTCGGCCGGCACGTTGAAGAAGCCAGGACGGTTCACGGCGCCGGTCACCGCAACGCGCACCAGTGCCACCGCGTCAACCTGCGGGTTGCGAACGTACTCCGCAATCTTCTTGGCCATGAAATCCTGCAGCTCGGAGCGCAGCAGGCCGTGGAGCGAAAACTCGGGGATGTTGGGAAGCTTGAGCACCTGGCCGGTGCGCACCGTGAAGGTGTCCGACAGGGTGCTTTCCTCCACCACGGTGAGGGCAACCAGGTCGCCCGCGTTGAAGTCGCCGCGTTCGAGGCGCGTCTGGATGGCCGCACGCTGGTCACCCGAGGCGCCCTGCAGCATGCCTTGCAACTCGGCCCGCGAGGCCATGGCTCGCGCCCCAGGTTCCACCTGCGTCGTGTCCTGCGCTGCCAGCCGCGACGGCAATGCAGCTGCGACAAGGGCAGTGATCAAGCAGGGAATCGTGAAGCGCATGGGTGTCCGTATCCCGTGAAGGAGAAATCAGCATCGCGCATGGTAATCCACTGAAACCTAACGAAATGCTGTCCGTGACCCGTGAGCCGTCTCACCGTAGCGACGTTGCCCCGGCGCGGCCTCAGCACGGCTCCGGGTCGGGAGTGGGCCGGATTACCGGCTCTTCCACGTCGCGGCGGGCCAGCAGGGCATCGAGTGCCTCGCCCAGCCCGAAGCCGGCCAGCCGATGGGCAAAGCGTGACAACTCGTCGTCCAGTTCCGGCGCCTCCGGCGAGACCCGTTCCGGGGCGTCAGGCTGTTCACTCGAATGTGCTGCCGCCGAATCCTGATGGCTCATGCCTTGGCTGCCTCCCGTGGGCCGCCCGACAAGGACGGTCCCCGCCCAACTTTACTTCAAGGATGACGCCGGAATCATCTGTCATGCGCCCCGATGCAACACTTTCCCATCAGAAGCTGGTAAGTGCTTGTCAACTAATCCCTTTGCTCGCCGTAGCAAGGGGCGGGGTCCAGCCGGGAGCGGTGCCGGGGCGTTGACTCGGGGCCACACCTGAAGCATCCTTCCCCCACCGTCATCAACAGCATGCTCGGAGCGTGGCGCGCCAACTGTTGCGCGGCTCCCGCTATGTGGCGCACCGCCGCCCGTATCAATTGCCGCAAGCTGTTATTCCATAACAACTTGAGGGTAGCGACGAAAGCCGCACGAGTCCTGCGGTAGAGGAACCGCCGTTTCTGCCTTCGGGGCAGAGCCGTGGAGTTCCGAACCGCCTGTTTTCGCATTTGTCCCACGAGGAACCATGGCCCGACGTGAGCCCGCCGAGGTATTGCCACTGGTGCTGATTGCCAATGACCAGGAATGGTCGGCGCGCTCACTGGAGAGCATCCTTGCCCCGAACGGCTACGCCGTAACGCGAGCACATACCGGGCGTCAGGCCATCGACCGCGCCCGCCAGGAATCACCAGATCTCATCATTCTCGACGCGCAGATGCCGGACATGCATGGTTTCGATGTGTGCCGCCTGTTGCGTGACGATCCACGCTTTGGTCCCAGTACGCCCATCCTGATCACCACTGCCGGCCCGTCGGGACGGGCGCAGCGGCTGGAAGCTTATCGTGCCGGCGCTTGGGAATTTCTGGGCCAGCCAGTGGACGGCGAAGCGTTGCTGCTCAAGATGCGCACGTTCATCCAGGCCAAGGTTGCCACCGACGCCCTGCGCGATGAATCACTGCTCGACAGCGCTTCGGGTTTCTACAACATGCGCGGGCTTGCCCGGCGCGCGCGCGAGATCGGCTCCGAGGCGCAGCGGCGCCACTACCCCTTGGCCGCGGTCGTCTTCGCCTCCGACGCGGAACTTCCGGGTGAGCTCTCCGATGAAGACGAAGAGGCGCTCGCCGAGCATGTGGGCCAGGTGTTTCGCCAGGCCGGCCGTGTCTCCGACGCCGTCGGCCGTCTCGGCGCCAACGAGTTCGGGGTCATCGCTCCGGCCACGGGGCCCGATGCTGCACTTCAGATGGTCAACCGTCTCGGCGGCTCCTTCGATGGCACCTCCGTCGAGCTGGCTGGTGGCCCCCGCCGCCTTCGCCTCCAGGCTGGCTATTGCGCCGTGGACGATTTCGCCCAGTCGGACGCCGACGCAGTCGAACTGCTCCTCCGCGCCACGACGGCGCTGCGGGACCTCCGCGAAGAAGGCGGCGAAGACCGGGCCCGGGGGTATGCGGGGGAGAACTAGAAGCTGGTCGCTGGCTGCTGGCTATTGGCTGCAGGTCGACAAGGTGGTGGTAACAAAGGAGCCCTTCGGAAAATCCCGAGGGGCTCTTTGCTAGCGACCGGCAGCCGGCAGCCTAGGACGCGGTCCCTATCTGCGCCGGTTCCTCATCCGCCGTATAGCCATACACATACCGGTAGTACTTGTAGGCATTATCCGACGTGTTCACGCTATTGAGCACGGCACCCAGGAGGCGGATAGGCAGCCGGTCCGTCAGCTTGAGCTGATTCTCGGCCATTTCCCGCTCGGTTTCGCCAGAGCGCAGCACCAGCAGCATGTTGCCCGTGGCGGTGCCCAGCACGAAGGGATCGATGCCGGCGCCAAGCGGCGGGCTGTCCACGATGATCACGTTGAAGCGGCTCTTGAGCACCGCCATCATGTCGCGCATCGCAGCCGATCCCAGCAGCTCCGGACCATGGTGATGCCGGGTGCCGCAGGCAATCACCGAGAGATTCTGGTGCGTGGTGGCCCGCAGCACATCGTCGAGACTGCCCTGGCCGGAGAGGTGGTCCAGCAGCCCGGGTCGCCGGTCGATGCTGAACATGCGGTGCAGTTCCCCTCGGCGGATGTCACCATCGACCAGCAACGTGCGATAGCCTGCTTCCGCGAAGGAGAGCGCCAGGTTGGACGACACGAGTGACTTGCCATCGCCCGGGCTCGGACTCGATACCGTCAGCATCACCGGGCCGGCCGCACCGTAGGCATGGGCAATGTTCATCCGGATAGTGCGGAACGCCTCGACCACCTGCGCCGCTTCTTCCGGTGACTGCTCGCCCCGGACCTGCCGGATGGCCGGCACCGCGCCAAGGATACTCAGGCCCAGCTCGCGCGTGACCTGTTCCGGATAGCGGAAGCGCTTGTCGAGGCGATCGAGCAGGACGGCCAATCCCAGCGCCAGGCCCAGGCTGATGGCAAACGCCGCGAGCACCAGCACGATGGCGCTGTTGCTGGACGGGCGCTGGGGCGGCACCGCCGGATCCAGCACCTGCACGTCGGGCGTCGAGCTGGCCTCGAGCAGCCGGGCATTCTGGTACTGGAGCTGGATGTTCGCGAACATCTGCGCGAGGATATCGCGATCACGGGTGAGTTGCTGTTCCGTGATCATCCGCCCGGGAATCTGGCGGATCTCGGTGCTGGCCTGGTTGATCTGGCTCGTGAGCGCCATCGACTGCGCCTTGAGCGCGTTCGACAGCGCGTTGATGTAGGTCGGCACCACCTGCTGGCGCAAGGTATCGACCTTGGCCTGCGCCTCCTGCACGTTGGGCGACTGCGGCGTGTAGCGGAAGTTGAGCGCTTCCAGTTCCTGCTCGGCGGTGCCAAGTGCCGCGAGCGACCGGTTGAGTTCCGGTGCCTTCAGGACGGATGGAATAGTCTGCAGTTCGTCCGTGATCTTCTCGCCGTTGCGCGCCTTCTGAAGTGCGTCGGCCAGCCGCTGCTGGTCATTCTTGATCTGGTCCAGCTCCACCCGCTTCTGGAAGTAATCGGTCATCACCGTGTTCTGCGTGATGCCCGTCGCGGGCGAGACCGCCGTGCCTTCCGACGGCTTGGTGATGGTCGCGGCCTTGTAGCTCTCCAGCCGGCCGTCGGCCTCCTTCAACTGATCACCCACGGTCGCGAGCTGTTCCTCGAGCGACTTGGCCTGGGCGGTGATTTCCTTGTTCTTGAGGTCGCCGGCCACCTTGACGAACTGGGTATCCACCAGGTTCAAGGTCCGCGTGAGGCGGGCCGGGTCGTTGCCAGCCAGGCTGATGCGGAGGAAGCTGCCGTCCTGGGCCAGGTTGGAGACCAGGTTCATGGCCAGCGCCTTCGAGGCATCACGCGGCGTGACCAGCGAAAACTCGATCTTGCGGTCGCGGCCGAGGAGCCGGGTGGATGGCTGCCAGCGCATGCCGATCTTGGCGCCGATCGGCTGCCCGGCCCGGCCGGTCTCCAGCGTGATGCCCGCCTTGTCCTTCAGCACATAGGATGAGCCGTTGGGGCTCATCTGCAGCACGTACTCTCCCGGCCGCCACGGCCACTGGCCCTCGAAGCCCTTGAAGAGAGTGGTGTCCTCCACGTTCCTGGGCTCCAGGTACAGCTTTTCCTTCACCACCACGGTATCGAGCACCACGTTGGTGGTCAGCAGTTCGACCCAGTTCTGGCCTTCGACGATGCCCTTGCCCTGATTGGGCTCACGCTGGTTTTCGGCGCTGCGAATCCAGATGGTGGATGTGACGTTGTAGACCGGCTTGATGAAGTGGGTGGCGACGAGTCCGATGCCGGTGCCCGCAAGGACGATGGCAATGATGAGCCAGCGGAAGCGGCGAATGGCCGAGAACATCCGGCCAATGGAAAGCCCGCCACCTGATGCCGGGTCGGCCAGGGCGCCGACCGGATCATACGGGGCGGGGGGTGCCGCGGGCGGCTGATGAACCAGTCCCTCGCTCGAGCCCGGCGGAAGCATGTTGCCAGCCATAGTTGCAAGACTCCACGGTAACCTGAGTGCTGCCCCGCCCGATTAGCCGGGCAGCGACGCCCTTCCCCCACGCAAACTGAGTACCGCGACGCGGTTTCCGGCAAGCCGTTGCGGTAATGCCGTCCGTCGTGGACTTAGGTTTGCAGGGGTGATGCGTCCGGAAGGCGACTCGGTCGCCCACCCGTACTAGCCGTTGCGCTGAAGCTACATAATTGCGATGTTGACGCAACATGGTCGTGTGGCGCCCGTGGCACAGTTTCGTTGGCCCTGTTCGATTCGTTGTGGTTTCCATGAGACTCCTGTGGTTTGGAGTCCGCCCGAGGAGAAGACCATGAGTAGCTCGCTGGCCTACAGTGCCCCGCAAGCCGACGCGGCCAATCCGTCGGATCCGGCGCGCGACCCGCTCTCGATCCCGCCCGAGGTCAAGGCGAGCATCCGGGTCCTGGTGGTCGACGACGAGCGCACCCTCCGGGAGAGCTGCGCCAGCGTGCTCCAGATGGACGGCTTCAATGTGACGATCATCGGTCGCGGCGAAGAGGCGCTGGACACGGTGCGCCGGCGGAAGTTCGACATCATCCTCGTGGATCTCTATATGTCGCAGGTCTCGGGGCTCGAGATCCTTCGCGCGGCCGTGGAGGCGCACCGGGACACGATCGTCGTGGTCATGACGGGCAATCCCAGCGTGACCAGCAGCATCGAGGCGCTGCGTGCCGGCGCGTGGGACTATCTCCCCAAGCCGTTTTCGGCCACCCACCTGCAGGTCCTCATTGGACGCGCCTCCCATGCTGTCATGGTGGGACGTGAGGCCCAGGACCTTCGCCTGCAGCTCCAGAAACAGCATGGCCACAGCGACAAGATCGCGCTGATCGGCATCTCGCCCTCCTTCAGGAAGGCGGTCGAACTGGCGCGCAAGGTGGCGGCCACCGACGCGTCGGTCTTCATCAGTGGCGAAAGCGGAACCGGCAAGGAAGTCATTGCCCAGTTCATCCAGCAGAACAGCCGGCGGGCCAATCGTCCGCTGGTGCCCATCAATTGCGCCGCTCTGCCGGAGCCGCTGCTCGAGAGCGAGATGTTTGGCCACCGCAAGGGCGCCTTCACTGGCGCCGACCGGGACAAGCCCGGCCTGCTCGAGACCGCCAACGGCGGTACGCTCTTCCTCGATGAATTGACCGAGATGACGCTGGCGCTCCAGGCCAAGCTGCTGCGCGTCAT
>DASSHL010000180.1:0-7319 GCA_035692845.1 Gemmatimonadales bacterium | reverse complement strand
AGCTTCCGGAGCGAAATGCTTGGCAGCATGCCGCCCAGCGCCGTGACGAACGCGGTCTGTTCGGTGGAAAGCGAATCCAGCATCGCGGAGGGCGGGTTCACCAGCGCAAATGGCCTGATGCCGCCGATCTCGACATCCTGGCCGGAAAAATCAGGATGCTTGAACGTGGTCCAGTCGAGCACAGCACCTGGTTCGTTGGCGCGGAGCCATTTGATGGCGTTCCGGTCCGCGGCGGCGGAATCGGCGCCGGATTTGGCACCGCGTGTGGGGGCGGCCCGCGGGCCGGCCCGACCGCGGCCTGCACCCGCACCCGTCGAATCCGCGTGCGCCGTATCCGCCGCCGCAGAATCCACCTTCACATCGGGTACCCACCAGGGCCGAGCGCCGAACGACCACCGCCCCATGTCGAAGTAGCCCCACGAGACCGGATCGCCCTCGAGCGAGGCGGAGGCGGGGCCCTTTTCCTGGTGTGTGATGTCGCGATACCGCTTCGCGACCTCCACAAACCAGGGCTCGTCTTCCTTGAGGATGGCCTTGAGTGGGCCGCCTGCGGAGGTGCCGGGGCGGGTGCCCTCGGTGGGAAGCGCCTTCCCCTCCCACGCCTTGAGCAGGTTGTCCTGCGGGCCCAGAGTGTAGATGACCGCGATGCCGGGGTGGTCCACGATGAACTGCGCGATGGCTCGGCTCTCCGTTTCGGCCATCATGCCGGCGCCGGTGGCCTCGCCAAACTGGGAAAATTCATAGGGGAAACTGCGGCCGATATCCACGCCGCCCGGCGGATCTTCCTGCCACTGTTCGTCGCCGTCGTTGTCGCGGCCTTCCAGATAGACGCGGTACGCGCCCACCTCGCCCTTGGCGAGTTCCGCCTTCCGCATGAGCGCGGGCTCGGCTGAATCGGCGATCCACTCTCCGGCGGGATCCTTGACCCGCATCATGGCGATGATGCCGTCGCCATTGAGATCCTCGGGCCCATCCTCGTCCACTGCTGCGTCGCGATCGTCATCCCACTTGCTCGCGTTCCGCACCCGCTCCGTGAGCGGATTCTGGAAGAACGCTTCCGCGGCATCGGGATTGGCACGAGGGATCACGTAAATGGTCGCCCGGTCGAGCAGTGCGGTGACGGCGGAATCCTTGCCGTATCCGGCACCCAGTTTCTGCACCACGCCGAGCGCGATCTCACTGCCCACCACCCCGGGACCCCACGCATTCGCGATCAGCAGTACCGCGGGCCGGCTGTCGACGTCCTCACCCGAGCCCAGCCGGGCGGCGAGGACCGGCAGGCCGCCGGGCGAGGTCGCGATGGTGGAAACCTGGACGGCCCGCCCGCCCGTGCTCTTGAGCGCTGAAGCGAGCGCAGTGGAGGAGTGGTAGCCGTCTGCGGGGCGCTGGGCTGCGAGAGGCGCGGCCGCAAGGAGCCAGCATCCGGCCGCGAGGAACGGAAACCTGGAAGAGCGCATGTCGTGGGAGCCTGGATAAAAGTACGCCCCGCCCGGGGGGTGGCGGGGCGCATGACCGCTCAAAGTGCGGCCAATCGGCGTCCAGCGCAAGCGCTACTGGCCGGTCTTGTGGTGATGTTCCTTGTGGTGCTTCATGACGGTGCGAGCCGCCACCTCTTCGGCGCGGCCGCCATATCGCCCGCTCTTCTGGGCGCTTTCCTTTATGTCCTCATACATCCGCTGCTCCTTCTTGCCGACGCCGCGGAGATGTTTCTTGGCTGGCATGATGTTTCTCCTGGGGAAGACTCCGAGGTTCGAGTGGTGCCGCATCCAGCAGGACGCGGCGGTGGGAAAAGAGAACGGCCCCGGCCGGAGCCAGGGCCGTTCCCGGAGGCGAGCGCGGTCAGTCCTGAACGACGATCAAGTACTTCGACGAGCCCCAGAACTTGTCGGGGTCCGCAATATGGAGCGCATCGCCCTTCACCTTGTTGCCGTCCCTGACCTCGTTGGAGAGGTACGACGCGTTCTGCCGGGAGATGATCTTGTACGTCTTGGTCGAATCCGGCAGTGCGATGACCGAGTCGTTGATCCGGTGGATCACGGTGAAGGCCGAGATGTTGGGATCCCGCGCCGGCAGCAGCTTGGTGCCGCCGAAGATCAGGAACTTGCTCCCTTCCTTGACCGCGACGCCTTCGTCACGGAGCGCCTTCTCGGTGCCGACCGCGTAGTACACCGTGTTCATGGTGTCCACGAGCGCCTGCTTCTCGCTCTCGACCACTGCCTTCTGCGCCGTCACCGTGTCGAGATTGGTGGCGAGCGTGGTGATCTGGGTCTTCTGGCTGTCGATGATGGCCAGGTACTCGGTCTGCTGCTGCTGGATCTGGGTCTTCATCTCCTCGATGTTCTTCTGGTACTGGCTGATCTGTGCGACCAGGCGGGAGTCCTTCTTGTCCAGCGCCGCCAGGCGGTTCTTGGCCTTGTCGAGCGACTCTTCGCTGGCCTGGAGCCGGGTAATGGCGTCGCGGATCTTGCCCAGCACCACCTGACGCTGGTCGTTGGCGGTGGTCGTCGCTTCGCCCTTGGTCACCGGGTTGGCACCCAGGTCCTTGACCTTGGCGAGCTCCGCATTGATGGAACTGACCATCTCGGCGTTGGCAAGAACTTCATTGAGGAGACTGTCCTTCTCCGCCGAAACCCGCTGGGAATCGGCGAGTGCAGCATCCAGCTTCTTCTTGTCGGCGCAGCCGACGACGGTCAGCGCCAACACGGCCAGCACCAGCACCTTACGCATACCTGCTCCTGTGCACGGAAATGCGCACCGCCTCCGGAACGCCCCCCCGGACGCCCTGACGGTGCGTACGACAACTGGGCGTCAAGATATGCGACGGTACGAGGGCGTGTGGTGATGGAAGTCACAGGGCGGGATGGGCGGGACGGGCGGGATGGGCGGGATGGGCGGGATGGGCGGGATGGGCGGGATGGGCGAGCCGAAACTCGCCGATTCGTCACCCCGACGAAAGCATGCCCCTGCGCAGGCAGGGGTCGGGGTCTAGAGAGCGATCTTCGTAAGGCCATCTGGCTGATGGCCGTATCGTTCTGGCCGCGTCCAACTGGCATCACGCCCTGGACCCCGACTTTCGTCGGGGTGACGGCAGCGACAGGATCCCGCTCATCTTGTCCTGCTGGACCCTCATGGATTCCCGCTTTCGCGGGAATGACGGCGGCGTACGAACCTGCCCATCCAGCCCATCTTGCCCATCCCGCCTCCACCCCCCACCATCGCCGGCACCACGAACATCGCCCCGATCGTGCCAGCCACAGTACCGCCCGCCGTGGCCAGCGCGATGGCACCGAAGAGACTGTCAGGATCGGTCCCGATCGCCAGCGGCAAGAGGCTCGCCAAGGTCGTCAGCGTCACCATGATGATCATGCCGGAGCGATCCATCGACGCATCCACCACCTGCGTTACACCGAGACCCTTCCGCCTCACCCGCGCATCCTGCCCATCCTGCCCCGCCTGCCTCCGCATCGCCAACGCCGCATCCACCAGCAGGATCGCCTGGTTCACCGCGAGACCCACCACGAGGATCACGCCCACCGCCGCCTCTCGGGTAAATGCGTTCCCCGTAAGCCAGAACGCCGCGACCACTCCACCCAGCGCGAGCGGGAGACTGAGAAAAATCATGGCCGCCGCCCACACCGAATCGAACACCAGCGCCACGGAAAGGATCACCAGCACCACACCGATGCCGAACACCAGCCAGAGGCCCTTGGCACTCTGGTCGGGACTCCAGGAAAATTCTTCGTCGCCCACCGAATACCCCGGCGGCACGCTGATGCTTGCCATGAATGCCTTATGCGTCCGCTCGGCGAGCTTGGGCGGCCCCCGAAACTCGTAACCCACGATGCGCAGGTACTGCTGATCCTCCCGGCTCACCGTGCCGAGCCCCGTCTGCTCGTCCACGGCAGCAAGATCCCGAATGCGGACGGGTGCGCCGGAGGGCGATGGCACGATCGCTTGACGGAGATCATTGAGCGAGCGCGAGTCAGCCCCGGCGCGCTCCACGCTTACCGGCAGTTCCTCATCGCCCAGCTGGATGCGCATTGCGTTGGGCGCGCCGGCCAGCTCGCGCGCCACCGAGCTGGCAAAATCGCCGGCCGTCACTCCATAGCGTGCCAGCGCGGCCCGATCGGGATCGAGCACCACGCTCACCGTGCGCTCCGATCGCCAGAAGCTGGCGGCGTTGATGTCCACGTTGCGGACGCGCGGGATGCGCTCCAGCCGGCGCTTGAGGTCGATCGCCAGTTGCTCCACCCCGTCGAACGAGTAGCCCAGCAGCTTGATCCGGTAACTCGAGACCCCACCGCCACCGCTCCCACCGGAATATCCTGGGCCTTGAGGAGGCTGGACGTATACTTGAGCGCCGCCGATGAGTAGTGCGCGCTGGGTCAGCTTCTCGTACAGCTCATACGGCAGGGGACCGAGCCCGGCCGCCTTCTCGAACACGACGGTCAGTTGGGCGCCGTCGGGCGACCCCTGCGACTCAACCGATTCGACTCCCGGCACACCGACCACGATCGCCTCGAACTCGCGCATGCCACGGTCGAGACTTGCGGGATCCGATCCCTTCGGGAAGCTGAGGCCCGCCGACAGGGTGGTGCGCTGGAACCCGCCAAAGCTCCAGTTGGACTTGGGAACCTTCTTCACAAATCCCCACGTCAGCACGCCGACAGCCACGGTCGCGAGGCCCATCGTGACCCACCGCCAGCGCACCAGGACACCAACCGCCTTTCCATATATATGGCGCAGGCGGGGCCAGCCTGCCTTGTGCATGCCATGCCCAGATCCCAGCGCCGGGATCATGATCAGCGCCGAGATGACCGACCAGGCCAGCGCCAGGGCAAAGGCGGCGGCAAAGGGAATGAAGGCGGCCCGCGCATTGCCCTGGAGATAAAGGAAGGGAAACAGGACGACAGCGGTCGTAAGTGTGGCACCCATGACCGCCGGTGTGATGCGCCGCCCCGCTTCCGCCCGTCCCTCCGGCGTGTCGGGAGCGGTACGGAGCCGCTCGACCACCACCAGCCCGTTCTGCACCAAGATGCCCACACCCATGCCGAGGCCGGCAAGGGTCAGCAAGTTGGCGGGGATGTGGAGGAGATAGAGTCCGAGCGATGTGCCGGCGATGGCCACGGCTGCACTGCCCATCACCAGCGCCACCGATTTGGCATTGCGCAGCGAGATCGCGAGCACCAGCATGACGGCCGCGAACGCGATGGCGCCCCGCAGCACCAGCTCGTTGAGCTGCTTGGCCAGGTCCACGCTCTCGTCGCTCTCGAGCGACATCACCACGCCCGGCGGCAGCAGCTTCGCGATATTGTCCGCCTCGGCGCGTATCCGCGAGGCCGTCTTGATGGCGTCGGCGCCAGGGAGGCGCGAGATGCGGAGCGCCACGGCCGTTTCACCGTTCAGCCGATAGAACTGGCCGCGGTTGTCCTCCGATGGCCGTACCGTGGCGAGCTCGCCGAGGTGAAAGACCTGGCCACCAGGCCCCACGATGGGAATCCGCTCGAGATCCTGCAGCTGTTCAGGCTCGTCGCGCACCACGACGGCGCTCTGGCTGGGGCCGTCCTTCTGCTCGCCCAGCGCCTCGACCACGCGCGCATTCTGCACCGCGGTCTGGATTGCTACGGGCGAGATGCCGAGCTGCCTGAGCCGGGACCCATCATAGGCGACGGTGATACCAGGCTCCGCACCTCCATACGACCGCACGTCGCTCACGCCATCGATCGCCTTGAGTCTCGGCTCCGCGATCTCCTTCGCGACTTTCAGCAAAGCGCCCGGCGTGTAGGGCCCGGCCATGGTGTAGCGGAGCAGTGGCTGTTCCTGCAGGTCATCCGGCACATAGTTCGAGACCTGCGGTGATGACACACCGGGAGGAAAGTCGTCGCGGATTGCTTCGAGCCGCTCGTGAATGGCGAGCCGGGCCATCTGTACATCGGTGCCCGGCTCAAGTTCCACCGTGATCATGGCGGAGCCATCACTCGATTCGCTGCTGGTCTTCTTGACGCCGCGCACCGGCTGGATGGCCGCCTCGATGGGCGACGTGACGTACGTCTCCATCAACTCGGCAGAGACGCCGGGCCAACCGGAGAAGATCTGCAGTCGAGGGAGCTCGACAGTAGTGCGTGTGGCAAGTGGCAGGCGGGTAAACGCGACGCCGCCGGCCAGCAGCAGCGAGAAGCAGATGGCCCAGACCACGGCGGGGCGGTTGGCGGCCCAGCGAATCACAGCGCCTCCGCTGCCTCGCCCGCGACGACGGTGCGCCGAGCCCGCCGGCGTTCCTGCCAATGCTCGGTCACGGAGTAGGCAGTCGGCAGCAGGAAGAACGTCACCAGCGTGGCCGTCACCGAGCCGCCAATGATTCCCGCGGCTAGTGGCTGGTACAGCTCCCCTCCGCTGCCGATACCAAGCACCAGCGGAATCACGCCGACAATCGTCGTGAGCGATGTCATGGTGATGGCGCGAAGCCGCTGCATTCCACCCGCGAGGATCGCGTCATTGATGGCATAGCCCTCGGCGCGGAATCTTCGGATTGCGTCGAGCTTCACCACCGCGTCGTTGTCGGCGATGCCGATCATCACCACCATGCCGATGAGTGAGACGGCGTTGAGACTCTGTCCCGTGATCCAGAGCACGAAGATGCCGCCTGCCGCGGCGAGCGGCACGGTGAGCATCACGAGCAGCGGCGTGGTGAAGCTCCCGAATTCGCCGGCCAGTACCAGGAAGACCAGCGCCACCGAGAGGATGCCGACCACGGTGAGTTCCTTGGTAGTGCGGCGTTGTTCCACGTCGGCGCCAGTCACCTGCCAGGTGACGCCTGACGGCGGTGTGAGCGATGACAGTATCTGCTCCACGTCGCTCGAGGCGCGCGCCGTGCCGCCCTGTTCCACCACGCCCTCCACGATGCTCACCGGCCGCTGGCCGGAGCGCACCACTTCCACCGGCGCCTGCACTTCCTCTACACTCACGAGCTGGCCCACCGGCACGCCATTCACCGGCGTAGCCAGCGCTGTGCGCAGGTCTTCGTTCAGTGCGCCGGCGAAACGCACGCGAATGGGAATCCGCCGGTCGGTAAGCCGAAGCTCATCGGCGTCCACGCCACCCAGCCCGCCGGCCAGCGCGTTCACCACGGCCTGCACGCTGATGCCGCGCTGGGCCATGCGATCACGCAGCAGGGTAACCTCAAGCTGTGGCTGGGTGCTGCTGTAGGCAGCGCGCACGTCGGCCAGCGTCGGCAGCTTCTCCATCAGCGTCTGGATGCTGTCAGCCCACCGCTCGGCGTCAGCGGTATGCGTGGCCGAGACTTCAACCTTGACCAGCCG